>CAXGQC010000053.1:0-8663 GCA_964011795.1 uncultured bacterium
ATCTCCTGTTCCTGCCGGGCTGCTGCGGTTGACTGTTCTGCATGTTCCAGATTGTCCTTGAGGTCTTCCAGTATTTTGTTCAGGTTCCGGTTTTGATCACCAAGCTCTTCTCTTGCTTTTTCTGTTATATGCCTTGGGACTCCCAATTTTTCGGCAATCGTGATTGCGTTGGACTCTCCCGGGAGCCCAACGACTAAACGATATGTGGGTTGCAGCGTTTTAGTGTCGAACTCAGTCGCCGCGTTTGTAAGGTTTGGATTTTCATGGGCGTATAACTTGAGTTCTCCATGATGGGTTGTACATATGAGTGACACATGTTGCTCGAGCAGATGATCAATTATCGCGATGCCCAATGCTGCGCCTTCAGTTGGATCTGTGCCGGCTCCGATCTCGTCGAGGAGGACGAGAGATCCGGGTGTGGCCTGCAGAAGAATTTCGTTGATTTTACTGATATGAGAAGAGAACGTGGACAGAGATTGTTGTATCGACTGTTCATCTCCAATATCGACCAAAATATTGTCAAAAATCGGAAATTGTGATCCCTTGTCAGCTGGTACAGGGAGGCCGGACAGCGCCATGAGTGAGAGCAAACCTGCCGTTTTCAAACTAACAGTTTTTCCGCCTGTATTTGGTCCTGTGATCAGTATTGCTCGTGGTGTTGGGACCGTTGAGTTTGTCATCGCTCCAAGGTGAAGAGAGAGCGGGACGACACTGTCTCCGATGAGAGGATGGCGAGCTCGAACAAGCTCAAAAGAACTTTGTTTATCACTAATCCAATCTTCAGGTGTCGCTTCGAGATAGAGCTCTTCGGCCTGCAGAGTTGCTCCCAGCTCGCTTTTTGCCTGCGTTAGATCCAGATATGCCAGTTTTTGTATTAATTGATCGATTTGTGCTCTGTCTTTTCCGATTATTTGCGATAACTCTCTTAGGAGCCGACTTATTTCGCGTTGTTCCATCGACTGTAGTTCTCTTAATGTATTACCGAGCCTAATCGTAGATTGAGGCTGCATGAATATTGTGGCTCCTGACGACGACGTGTCGTGAACAATTCCGGGAATTGCCCCCTGATGTCCTGCTTTTACCGGCAGGACATAACGTCCATCTCTGAGAACCACAATTTGTTCCTGTAGCGCTGATCTCAGGTGTGGAGAACGAATCATCGATTCCATTTTTTGGATGATGGAATCTCTGGTTTCCCGCAGTTCGTAACGGATGTCTTCTAACTCGCTTGACGCGTTATCTCTCACTATCCCGGTATCCTCAACCACCGCATCTATGGATTGAATGATTGTTTCGAGTCCGGCAATCTGACGAATATGTGCCCATATATTTGGATAGATATCCGAAAACTCACTTAACGAGTTTCGGCGAGAATTTCCGTATTTGGCTACCTTCATAATGCTCAATAGATCAGTTGCAGTAAGGACTGCACCTCGTTCGGCCTGAGCAGCTAATTCCCTCACGTCCTCAAAGCCTGTCCCCAGTAACTGGACCTTCTGTCGTTTAGCATGTATCGCTTCCATTGTTTCTGACTGCAGTTTGATAACGTTGGAGTAATCGGGGATTGGAAGGACACTGAGTGCGAGGTTTTTCCCAGCCTCCGATCGCGTAAAGGATGCTAGACGTTCTAAAATGAGATTGAATTCCAGTTTTTCGAGATGATAGAGATTAGTCATATAGTTTATAAAGATGCCGTACCAATTATTTTCTTACACTCCTAAGAGCATATTCAAGAATACAGTTATTGTTCTGATCGCAGTACTGGTATTGAGTGCTTGTGGCCAGGGCAACAACGAGGATCGATTGAAGGTGGAAAGTCTTGCTTCGGGTTCAAGCGAGAACCCGTACGGGGTTGTATTCGCTACCGTTACCCCTGTTACTCTCGAAACACTAACCGATTCAGAACAGGAAAGCTCCGATGGTGTGGATGAGACATCGAAGACGGCCTCATTTTCGGTGGTGGGTTCAGGATGGAGTTCACGTCGACAAAATGCGTACTGGGTAGATTTACTATTCGACAATGACGTTCGTTTACCGAATTCCGGGTATGTGCTGTTCTCATTGCAGGTATTCCGGGCGAGCTCTGGAACAATTAATGTTCCGTTACTCGAGCAGATCGAATGCCAGGAGATTAGTTGTTCGAATACTCTCTATTTTGTTGTCGAGTTGGGATATAAACCGCTACGACTTGTTCATGCCGATGGTAGGGCTTGGGACATTGATGCGCCTGAGCGGCCAGTCACACCCACTCCCACATCGACGGCAAGCCCCGCTCCAACAAGTGAGGCTACTGTTACTGAAGGTACCGCCACGGCAAGTCCGTCAGGGGATGACTAGTCAAGTGTGAATAAGCTGAGATACTTGGCGGAGCCCAGAGATAACGATGTGATCTTGACTAGGGAGAACAGTTCTTGGATCAAGTAATAACCTCCCGTCGTTAATGACTGAAATTATGGGAGTGTCTAGATTTCTCAAGGTCCGCACTGTTTCATCTAGCTGATTTTGCGGCAGCTGGAGGCCGCAGCATATAGTTGGGAGTGTTTGCCCGGGTAAACTGCCGCCACCGATAGTAGATTTATGAGGTATCACAGTGGCATTTCCCTTCCACGCATTGACATACTCACTTGCGCGTGCTGACAAGGACTCAGTATCCGCAGAAATCATTTGCCAGATTGGAATTGCTGTTGTGGCCTCCTCGCGCTCATAATGTTTGAGTGTCTCGATAAGGCCGGCGATAGTGCCCTTGTCGGGTCTAAGCGCTCGAGTAAGTGGGTGTTTTTTTATCCTCGCTATCAGATCTTTCCGTCCTAGTATTATCCCAGATTGTGGTCCGCCAATCAGTTTGTCACCAGATGCTAAAACTAAATCGGCTCCGTCTTTTATACATTCGCTTAGTAACGGTTCGTGGGTAAGCCCGAACTGACTAGAGTCTATGAGCGAACCAGATCCGATATCGTCGATAACTGGCAAATCATTAGTTTCTGCAGCTTTGACTATATCGGGGAGTGACGCTTCTTCCGTAAAGCCCTCTATGGAGAAGTTGGAGGGATGGACTCTCATTAAAGCTTTCGTATCGGGACCCACGGCCTCGAGATAATCTGAGGCCCTCGTGCGATTAGTCGTTCCAACTTCACGCAATATACAGCCTGATTGACTCATCACATCAGGAATTCTAAATCCTCCCCCAATTTCCACAAGTTGGCCTCTTGAAATTATGACTTCACCGCCGGCACATATAGCCGCCAGTGTCGTTAGCACGGCCCCGGCATTATTGTTCAGTATCAAAGCATCCTCAGCTCCGGTCAGTCGCCGCAAAAGAGTGCCAAGATGATCGAACCGTGATCCTCGTCCACCACTGGTCAAGTCATATTCGAGGTTAGAGTATCCCTCATTTATGTCATTCATCGCCTGGGTTGTTTCCTTCGACAGCGGTGCGCGTCCAAGGTTTGTATGCAGAACGACTCCGGTGGCATTTACTACTGACTTGAGGGTGGTTTGCTGGCTGCGTAGTTTGAATTCGACAGAATCAATTAGATCTTCTAATTTCTCAGCCTTATCTTGCCCATTGAGGACCTCTTCTCTTAAGGCATCTAAGCTCTCTCTGACAACCGCGGTCACGGTAGATCTTCCATAATTCCGGATCAAAGATTCGCAGCGAGGATCGTCCACGATTTTCGAGGTTGAGGGGATCTCCCTAAGTAATTTACTGCGTTTATTGTTCTCTTCTGACACGGTTTTAAGTTTAGGGCTTGCTGAACATTTAAAGTGTGACTTGCCTTACTCGACTGATTCCCTCAACCAAAGCGACTTTGGTGATTTCCTCGCTAGTCAGTGGGCGATCTACTCCGATGACCATTAATGCTTTTGAGTCATGAGAGTGCCCAGGAGCCACTGACATCGAGGAAATATTAACTCCAAGTTCACCCATAATCTGACCAACTCTTCCCACCTCGCCTGGTTGATCCAGATTCTCAACAAATAGTAAGACACTACCAACTGGTCTGAAATCAATATTCCAATCACCGATGCTAACGATTTCTAGACCAATGCCAGCATTAGTAACCGAAATTGTTTCGGTGGTTTTGTCTGTGAACAGAGTAATTTCCACTAAATTTTCGTAAGGTTCGACAGGCTCACCTTTTATTTCGTGTACCGCTAAACCGGTTGCATCTGCTACGGCGGATGCATTAACTATATTCACCTGGTCGCTCGTAACCGGTCCGAGCATCCCAATTATTGCCGACGACCGTAACGGGTGAGTTTCAAGATTGTTGAAATTACCTTTATAAGTGATATGTGCCTTTTCTATGTTGCCATCTGATTCAGGTCCCAGAGCAAGCTGCGTGGCTATATTTCCAGCAGTACGACATACTGCCAAATAAGGTGACAACTTGGTCATAGTGTCAGGATCCACAGTTTCAATATTCACCGGAAATTCCGGCACGGCTCCATCGAGAATTGATATCACCTGCTTTGCGACACTAACCGCGGCACGCACCTGTGCTTCGTCCGTAGACGCTGCAAGGTGCGGTGTGACGGTAGTTTTGGAATGGATACTGAGCGGGTTGCCAGTGGCTGGTTCTTCAGAAAACACATCTAAGGCTGCATGTTCCAATATATTTGAATCTAGTGCATCAATTAGGGCTTGTTCATCAATCAGAGCTCCCCGAGCTGCATTGACTATGCGGAGCCCCGGCTTGGCGTGTTTCAGGACTTCTGCATTGATGATGTGTTCTGTCTCGTCGTGAAGGGCAGTGTGTAAGGTTACGAAATCGCTACGTTCAAATAGGTCCTGAAGCGAGCAGAGTTCCACTCTAAGTTCGAGTGCTTTGTCTTTTGAGACGAATGGGTCATAAGCGATCACCCGCATTCCGAACGCGATGGCACGGGTAGCTACTTCAGTTCCAATTCTCCCAAGGCCGACTATTCCGAGGGTTTTCTCTGCGATTTCGACGCCTGTATATTTGTTTCGCTCCCATTTCCCACTTTGCAGAGATTGGTGAGCTAAAGCCACGTTACGAGCAGATGCTAATAGCAAGGCGAAGGCATGTTCTGCAGTAGAGATAGTATTTGCAAACGGTGAATTTACGACGACAATCCCGTGTTCTGTTGCCGCTTCAACGTCCACGTTATCAACACCCACTCCTGCGCGAGCGATCACTTGGAGGGACTCTCCGGCCTCGATTATTGTTCGGGTGACTTCAGTCTGGCTTCGGACAATCAGACCGACCACCCCTGACATCTGTGCAACGAGTTCTGATTCAGACAAACCTGTTGCAATCTTAACTTGATGTTCCGTCTTAAGTAGCTTTAGACCCTCGTCGGATATTTTGTCTGCTATCAGAATTAATGCCATGGTGTCTGAGAATCTGCTGGTTATGGTTTGAAATCTAGGTCGCTTAAAGTGTTAGCAAGCGCCTGAAGGGCGGCATCGAGGTCTTCATCGGGCATGTAACCCAGATGGCCGAAGCGAAGTATCTGCCCTTTTAAAGAGGCCTGACCACCGGCGAAAACAGTATGGTATCTCTCCCGCGCGATCTTGAGCATCTCCAGTCCGTCCAAAGTATCGGGGACCTTTATGGAGGTAACAGTGTTTGACTCGACGCCCTCAGCAGCGAACAAGTCGAGTCCAAGCGCTTTGACCCCATTTCGCACTCTTTGTCCAGCATTCATGTGTCGAGCCCAGATAGCCTCTACGCCTTCCTCGAGCATCATGTTGAGGGCCGTATCGAGTGAGAACCAGACTGAGATAGCAGGAGTCCACGGTGTTTGGCCATCAGCCAAAGAGTTTTTGTGGCGAAGAAGATCGAAGTAGAATCGTGGTTGTGGGTTATCAGCATGTCGTTGCCAGGCTCTCTCATTGACCGATACAAACGATAGCCCCGGTGCCGTCATCCAGCCTTTTTGCGATCCAGAGCAGACTACATCTACATCCCACTCATCCGTTCTGAACTCTACAGAGGATAAAGAGGAAATAGCATCAACAACTAGGAGTGCTTCATGATCATGAGCTAGCTTGGCTAACTCAGGCACTATGGGATTAGTGACGCCAGTCGATGTTTCGTTATGGGTAACGAAAACTGTTTTGATTTGATTGTTACGTTTCAGTGCTTGTTCTATGACGTCCAGGTCAGCAGCTGTCCCAAATTCGAATTCTAAAACCGTTGCAACTCCACCATACGCATGAACTAAATCGCGGAACCTATTTCCAAATACACCAATAGTAATTACCAAAGCATGTGATTCAGGCGGCATGAAATTTACAACCGCCGCCTCCATAGCACCGGTACCCGACGCGGTAAGGGTGAGTAGATCATTTCCTGTCAGGTATATTTGCTTAAGTTTCTCAGTAGTTCTGGCACTCAAGTCGGCAAATTCTGGTCCCCGATGATTGATCATCGGCGAAGAAGAAGCCTTGGCGACTTCGTCGGGAACTGGTATGGGCCCAGGCAGTCTTAGATTCACGCTAACTCCAATTTAATTCATTCTACTAACAGAGTTTTGAGTTCAAATTCAGTCGTCCACGATCATACTCTGTTGCCTGCGGTTTATAGTCAACGGTGATACGCAGAGCCGCTCATCTAATCAAGTTTGTCTGTCAGTGAATAAAAAACCATTCCTGTGCCCAGTTTCGGGTAGTAATACGTCGTCTTCTGAGGTAGTACTTCTCCGGTTGAAGCAACCGACTGGACCTGGTCAATGGTTGCAGGATTCACGAGGAAAGCAGCTTTTGCTGAGCCTCTTCGAACAGCATCTTCCGCGTCATAAATATCCTCGGTGAAACCTACACGACCAGCTCCAGACAGTGCTGCCTGGTCGATACCAAAGATAGGCTTCAAAATAGTCTCGGTGAGTATGAGCGCGTCCACTTGCCTAGAAGCCGTATTCAGTCCTGATGGGATAGTCTCGTCAACCGCCATCCGGTCACGTGCGACGAGCGTATGGATGGAGGGAATTGAAGACGACTCCTCGAGTCCAACACCCACAAAAGACACCGGGCCTGCGTGATTCTGTTGCACCTGCGACCAGGCGATTTCGATGGATGCCACCCTCTCGATATCGAATAGGGCAGAGAGTCTTTCGACTGCATCATCCGGAACCTCATCTTGCAGGAGCAGCCTGTGGGTAGGGAGTATCATGAAACTTTCATCCTGATCGGAACCTAGTCCCATCAACGCGAAGGATGAAGCGGCATTGGCATCGTGCGAATTGTTGGCGTCTAGATAATCCAGAGCAGTCATAGTTCGATGATGCCCGTCAGCAACCGTGGCAGGCATATTTTGTAGAACAGTCTGGAACCGTTTAATATGGCTCCGACTAGTGATTTGCCATAACTTATGCACAATATTTGACGAGTCAACGCCCGAAAAATTTGGTTCACTCAAATCTTGATGTAGTAGCCTGAGAAATGCACGTTGAGGATCTTCCACGGAGCAAAGTATCGGACTGATGGCATGGCCGGAAGACTTATACAATTTCAAACGATCTTCTCGATGCGGCATCATTGTAGATTCGTGATGTCTGATTATTCCTTCGTCCGGTTTTGATAGCTGAGTGGCAGCAAGGAGTACACGTCTTTTGAGTTGCTTTTGGACGCCGTCATGGGTGTTAGGGTCTCTGAACGTTTGTTCATATATATATACTGAGTTTTGCCTATCTTTGATCAGGATTCCAGCCTTAGTCCATGCCTGGATTTGTCTCAGGACCTCCCTATAACCCGCTGGTGTTTTTTTAGGATTTTCGAGCAGTGAAGCGTTATAGCGACGGTCATTTGCCTCGGATTGAGATTGTCCCTGAAGCAGATTTAATTCTTCGGCACTGACAATGTCGTATGGCGGTGCAATGACCTCAGAGCCATTGACTTTGGTGGGGTCATATCGTAAGCCTTTAAAGGGGCGAATTTCGGGCATTGTTCATATCATCATTTCTTTGAAACCTGCAGTTTCCCTTATACTGCCATGATTGAAGCATAACTGCCAGAAAGCGTTTGTCAGTCCGATTTGGAGGAGGCATGGCTTGTATATTTTGTGAGATTATTGCACATCGTGAACCGGCTGAAATCTTTTACGAAGACGAGGATTCGATTGTTTTCCGTAACCGATTAAAGTGGGCACCCATAATGTTGCTCGCTGCGCCAAAGGTGCATAGGACACAAGGTGAACTATGGTCAGACATGGCGGCGGTGGGTCGTGCTGCGATCCGTGTTGCAGAAGAGCAGTGTCCTAACGGTTTCCGACTGATATCTAACTTTGGCTACGACGGTATGCAAAGTCAGAGCCATGCGCACGTGCATATTCTTGGGGGGCATTTCCTCGGTGAATACGCTTAAATCGGTCTGCGATTAGAATTCCGCGATTGTTCGGCGGCAATAAACGCTTGCTTCACAAATTCTCGTCCGTATCGATTCGAGCCCATTGGAGTCCAATGAGCTTCGATCATGTCTGACGGCAAGACAAACACCATTGCTGTGTCTTCCACAGCCGAGGAGATGCTATCTCTTATTTCTTTAGCGGTGAGCTCGGATAGCACTAGGCAGGTACTGTCCGTAACAACCCAGTGTGCTTTTGCGGACGCAGCAATCGCTCCCAGCAAAGTAGGATATTCCTGAATTGTATGATCTAACTTCGTAAGCACTGCGAATAAATTCAATTGGGAGGTCATAA
>CAXGQC010000054.1:0-8494 GCA_964011795.1 uncultured bacterium
AGAGGGAATTACAACTTCTGGCCTAGGTGGCTATCAGCAGCACCACGGACTTTCTATGTCATATGTGAATGTTTTGGACGCGGACGCCGCTTTCAGGTGCGTGTCGGACTTTGACACACCAGCGGTGACGATTGTGAAACATACTAACCCTTGCTGTGCCGCAGTGATGAACTCTGAGCCGAGTGGAGAGGCACTTTCTGGGCTATATGAGAAGGCACTGCTCGGAGGCGATTATGTCTCAGCATATGGCGGTATCATCGCGGTCAATCGGATCGTCGACTTTGATCTGGCCTCGGCCATCAGAGACGTGCGACATCCGGAGTCAGGACAAAGAATGTTGTACGACATTATTGTGGCGCCTGGCTACGAAGTTGACGCCTTGGAGCATCTTAAGAAGAAGTCTAAGAACTTGAGGATCTTAGAAGTAGAGCCGACCGGAAATCGAGCGACAGGACTCGAAATCAGAACAATCGAAGGAGGCTTTCTGGCTCAGACACCTGACGCCATTGAAGATATAACTTTGGACGTTGTTAGCGAAGCAGGGATGGATGAGGAAACAAAGCGTGAGCTACGCGTGGCATGGATTCTATCCAAGCATGTTTCCTCTAATGCGGTCGTGTTTGTAAAGGACGGAGTTATGGTGGGCATGGGTGCAGGTCAGCCAAATAGGGTGCAGTCAGCGAGACTCGCAGCTCTTCAAGCGGGCGAGGGGGCCGTTGGCGCAGTTTGTGCTACAGACGCATTTCTGCCGTTCCCAGATACTCTCGTGGTTGCCGCAGAGGCAGGATGTGTTGCGGTAGTACATACAGGTGGCTCAATTCGTGATGCTGAATCAGTCGAAGAGGCCAACAGAAGAGGAATTGTTCTGGCAGTGACCGGCTATAGGCATTTCAGACATTGATTGATTCGACAGCGTACGCCTGCACCGATAGACTGAAAGCGTCTCAGGGAGGTATCAGTAACTTATGAGTTTTGATTGCCCTCGCAGCTCGTTCTCTGGCAGAAAAGATGTCCGCCTTGCCTGAGGCTTCCGAACCATTAACCTACGCCGCATCGGGCGTCGATCTTGAGGCTGATGCCGTCCGGATAAAAGATATAGTGACTCAAGTAAAGAGAACTCACCAAGGACAGCCTGTTATTCCATTGCCCGGTGGATTCGCTGGGGGGATCAATATCTTGGAGATGGAAGAGCCTATCGTGGCGTGTACCGACGGGGTAGGAACAAAGACTATATTGCACTCTTTGTGCGGCACATTTGAATATGCCGGCAGGGATGTGGTTGCAAATAACATAAATGATTTGATCGTGACAGGGGCAACTCCGACGGCATTTCTTGACTACTTGGCAATGTCTGATCTCCCCGAAGGAGCAGTCGTAGATGTTGTCCGCGGGGTGGCCACTGCTTGTATTGAGGACGGGATTGCCTTGATATCAGGTGAAACGGCGGAGATGCCAGATATTTATGCTTCAGGTCATTTCGATCTTGCAGGAACCGCACTGGGAGTTCTTCGGCGAGGGGATAGAATCGACCCAGCTGAAATATGTGCTGGCGATATAGTCATATCGCTATCTTCTGGCGGGCTTATGACAAACGGATATTCCTTAGCTCGAGCAGCTTTGGGTATTGGTGGTGATGACAGTGAGGGCGAAAGTCGTCAGTTACTTGAAACGCGCCCGATAGAACTTTCCGGCGAAAGTATCGGCGAGGCTTTGACGAGACCGCACCCATCCTTTTGGAAACAAGTGGATCGCTTGCGTAAAGATGAAATACGACTGAAGGGGATGGCCCACATTACGGGCGGGGGAATTGCAGGCAATCTAGGTCGAATTATTCCAGATCATTTATCGGCCGATATCGATCCGGGCGCATGGGCAATTCCGCCTATTTTTGGACTGGTTCAGGAGAGAGGTTCTATCCAATCTGAGGAAATGTTCAGAGTTTTCAACATGGGTTTGGGAATCATTTGTATCCTGTCACCAGAAGATTTCGAGGATGTAGCGTTGAAAGAAACCGGATTTTTCCAAGTTGGTGAAATTTCCAGAACAGATTCGTCCTCCCGGGTTAATTTGAAAGGACTGGCAAATTGACTATTGAGGCTGACCCGATCGAGCTGATGAAAAAATCAAAGTCTATTGCGGTAGTAGGGGTTTCTGCTAGGCCGAATAGGCCCTCTTATGAGGTGGCCGAGTATCTAATTGACGTTGGGTACGAAGTGTTCCTGGTGAATCCGAGAGAGACAGAAATTCTTGGCAGGAGAGTGTATGACAGTATTAGCAGTCTTCCTAAGAAAGTCGACATAGTCGATATTTTTCGAAAGGCTTCGGATGTTCCTCCGGTAGTTGAAGATGCAATTAGGGCCGGAGCTGGTGCCATTTGGATGCAGCTTGATATTGTCAATGAGGCAGCAGCAAATGAGGCGGCCTTGGCCGGCTTAGAAGTAGTGATGGATCGATGTACCAAGATCGAGCACAAGAAAATTGTGGATTTGGAGCAACCGGAATGACTGGCTCCGGAGATTACCTGAGCGAGAAATGCGGGATTTTTGGCGTTTATGCGCCTGACGAGGATGTTGCGAGATTAACATTTTTTGGTATCTATTCACTGCAGCATCGCGGTCAAGAGTCAGCGGGGATTGCAGCGACCGACGGAACACGTATTCGTATTGAATCAGGAATGGGCTTGGTGTCACAGGCTTTCGACGAGCAACGACTAGCAGCTCTACCGGGTCGATCAGCTATAGGCCATACTCGATATTCTACGACAGGCTCTACGCTGGCTTGTAATACGCAACCTTTGTTAGTGAGCGGCATACACGGCGAGTTCGCGCTGGCGCATAATGGCAATGTGGTTAACTCAAATGAGTTGAAGGCTGCTCTGGGGCTCGAAGATTTCCCATTTGAAACCACGACAGATTCTGAGGTCCTAGCAAAGATTCTTAGCGATGGTCCGGATCTTGATTTGATGGATAGGTTTGCTTACATGATGAGGCGGGCCAATGGTGCCTATTCTCTGGCTGTTTTGACGAAGGAGGCTATTTTTGGCGTCCGTGACCCATTAGGTATTCGTCCACTTTGCATCGGTAAATTGCCTACACGAGAAGGAAGTGGTGGGGGATGGGTTATAGCCTCGGAAACCTGTGCTTTGGATCATCTCGGTGCAGAGGTGATACGGGAGGTGGAACCGGGTGAGGTAGTACGAATTGATTCCGATGGAATTACGTCTTTCTTTCCTCTTGGCATGAATGAACGATCTGACGCGGATGAGAAGCTTTGCCTGTTCGAATTCATTTATTTTGCCAGGCCAGATTCTGTCATTTCTGGATCATTGCTGCACGAGGTTAGAAGAAGAATGGGAGGCCGACTTGCCGAAGAACATCCAGCGGATGCTGATATAGTTATCGGCGTTCCTGACTCGGCCACTCCAGCTGCAATTGGTTATGCCGAGGCGAGTGGAATTCCGTATGTCGAGGCCTTGGTGAAGAATAGATACGTTGGCCGGACATTCATCAAGCCCGACCAGAGATTAAGAGAGCGCGATGTTGAACTTAAGCTCAATCCGTTAAAAAACGTTTTAGATGGAAAGAGAGTGCTAGTTGTTGACGATTCGATTGTCCGAGGCACCACCACTCCTAGGGTCGTTAGAATGCTGCGGGAGGCCGGCGCCACAGAGGTACACATGAGGATTTCCGCTCCACCTATTACGCACCCATGTCCGTATGGAACAGATATGGCGACTCGCGGGGAATTGATTGCCGCGCAAAATCTGTTGAAAGATGAAATGAGCGTAGATGTAGATGCTATTAGGGAACACGTTGGCGCAGACAGTCTTCGGTATATTTCGTTAGAAGGCGCGAGCTGGGCCACTAAGCGCGGGGAAGGTCACTGTTCTGGCTGTTTTACGGGTATTTATCCTTCCGAGGGGATCCCCTTACAGCTGGATAAATTTGAGCTAGAAGATGGGCCTGATCTCGATTCTACCCCTGCTATTCTTCCGCTAATCAGATCCTAATCGTCCATCGCCCAGTTAGGTATATCGCCTTGTACGAGATTTGAATGGCTCATATTCGCTAGTAATATGCCAAGACTATTGGCGTTCTCGAGAGTGCCCGGTGCCAACGATCTAGGTGAGCTCAAGCTAGCGATCTCAAATTGCTTCTGGTTATCCTTAATCAGAATTATTTGCCAACTGACTACATCTCGTAGATCGCCTGATGCGTGCTCGGTGAGATAGTCACCTTCTATCTGAAAGCGGTCAATGCGATTGAATGGAATCATTTCCTGTGTGCCGATACCTAAACCAAAATACCTTTGTTGGACTCGGCACGTTGATTTGTCTTTTTCCATCAGGAAATTGGTGCCAGCGATAGCGTAGACCAAACTTAGGATAGTGGTAGGTCCGAAAATGATAATCACGGTCAGGAGTACCCCTAGTAGCCAAAGAGGGTGGGTGTCTAGCCCCAAAACAAGGATTAGCACCGCAATGCCAGTCACACATCCTTGGACCACAGGCCCGACGAGAGTCGCAAGGGATGGGCGAATGACGATTTTCTCGGAATCGCAGTGTGCAGTACTCTTATGCAGTTTCAGCTGTTGGTATGATGAATGGCTCACTAAGACAATGTTAGCGCTGAAGTGTTGTAGCATGAACGCAATGTTTAGTCATGGAGACTGAGTGATATGAAAGTAGATCTTCTGGAAATATTGGCCTGCCCGATGTGTAAGGCTTCATTAAAGCTTGAAACAACTTCGGAGGATGGTCTGGATGTGATTGAGGGCCTACTGATCTGTGACTCGTGTCCCGAAAAATATCCGATTGAGGAAGGCATACCGAATTTACTTCCGCCGGATTTAAGAGACAACGTAGGAGATTAGCGACGTGCAGCCGGGTAAAATAACTGACCAGTTGGGATCTCTCGGTAGGATAATGATCGCTCTCTCGCTAGCGCTCCCTTTTCTGTTACTTATTGGAATAGCGAAGAGATCCTACTTCGTGGTGGCGATTCCGGTGCTATTGATGGTAACAATAGTGTCGGGTGTTTTACTTTGGGCTGGTTGCACGATGGCGAACCCTATTTCCGATGAATCTGACAGCTACGAAAGCTAAATAGCGATCACCAGTCGGGAGTAAGATATTTTTTTACGTTCGAGCGGTCGCTCGGAGGACATAGGTCCCTGAGAGTTTCAATTCTAAGCCCGATGGTCGGGTGTATTATTCCTGGTGCGATTTCAGCTAGTGGGACAAGAACAAAGGTTCGGGTAGCCATGTATATATGGGGAACTGTCAGTTCCTCAGAGTTAATAACTTCTCCCTCTACTATCAAAATGTCGATATCAAGTGGGCGCTCATGCCAGCGTGGATGGTTAGTCGCCCGCCCAGCTGCGTGTTCAAGTTCTTTGGCGATACCCAATATCTCTAGAGCCGGCAGATTGGTTTTAAGTGCCACGGCAGCGTTCAGGAATTCAGGCTGTTGCGTGTATCCCCAGGGCGGTGTTTCGTAGAGCGACGAACGGTGCTCAATAGTGCCGATCCGTTCCTGAATAGCAGTCAACGAGTTAGAAAGGATACTGACCCTGTCGCCTAAGTTACCCCCAATACCCAGATAGACATATCTTTCATTTTCCTTGCTCAAATCCAGCCCCAACCTTAGTTTTCTGATTCAATCGACTCTTCAGATATCTCACCATACTTTTTGATATGGAAGGCTCGGACGTCCGGCTTGTTATTCTCAAGTGACACTAGGACGTAATAGGTCTCTGGAAACATTGGCTCATTGTCAGTTTCTCCTGGAGGAAAAAATGCCATACGTACATCGGTCGGTGACGGATAGGCTGCGGAAGCAACATGAGAGTGGTAAATTGCAAAGAGGTCCAAATTTTCTGAATCTCTTTTCTGTTCCAATTTCATCATCTCCAGAGGTGACATTTCATATCGATAAGGGGATGCCGCTGTGTTTGTCACTCGATGAACGGTCATTTGGCGATCAGAGCGCCCAATAAGTATCATTCCACATGCCTCGTTTGGCAGATCGTCCTTAGCGTGGTCAACCATGGCTTGTAAAATTTCGTCAGGGATATGGGCCATATCTAGAGTTTCCTTCGGATCAAAATTCGGATTGGGTTACCACCATAGTTTTTCACCAACTGTTTCACGAATTTCGTCATAGTCTCGTGACCACAGGCCAGTGGATAAGTATTTCCAACCTCCGTCTGCCAGGAGGCAGACTATTTTTGTCTTAATGTTACCGGAGGCATCCTTGTCGGAACTGGCCGTTTTTTCCGCAGCCCTTTGGGCAGCACGTATGACAGCCCCAGCAGAGATTCCAGCAAAGATGCCGGTCTTCTGAGTTAACTCTCTTGTCGTTCTGAAAGAAGTTTCCGAGTCCACAACAATTCTTCCATCGAGTACTGACTCGTCAAAAACCGGTGGAATATATCCGTCTTCTAAAGCCCTTAAACCTTGGACCAGATCCCCCGGGTGAGGAGCAGCCGCGATCACTCTAATGTTGGGGTTGTGCTCTTTCAGGCTTCGACCAACGCCAGTGAGCGTGCCGCCTGTGCCTAATCCCGACACGAACATACTTATATCCGGCATATCGCGGATGATTTCGGGCCCAGTAGTCTCGTAATGGGCTAATGGATTATTTTCGTTTTCATATTGAAAAGGCATGAACCACTGAGGATTATCTTGCGCCAACTGTTCAGCCATTTGCACGGCGCCGTTGGAGCCGAGGTCACCTGGCGAGAATATAATCTCGGCACCGAAAGCCTCGAGAAGTTGAATTCGCTCCTCGGAGACGGCATCAGGCATAATCACCTTGACGGGATATCCTCGCAGTGTGCCAATTAGCGCTATTGCAATTCCAGTGTTTCCTGAGCTGGGTTCTAGGATTGTTTGGCCAGGCTGCAGAGAACCGTCTTTTTCTGCCCGGTTAATCATATACTTCGCGATTCGATCTTTTGCTGATCCAGTGGGATTCTCCCCCTCGAGTTTGGCCCAAATCTCGACGTTTTCATTAGGGGAAAGGGTAGATATATCTACAAGAGGTGTGTCACCGACGCGTTCTAGTATTCCACTGAATTTCATTTTTGAGAGGTCACTCCCCTCCGGCAAGGGCTGGTAGGATCGACACTGTGTCATCATCTGTCAACTCGGTATTAAGCCCATCGAGGTACCTAATATCTTCGTCGTTCAAATAGATATTTACGAAACGACGTAATTCGCCGTCCTCCTCCAAAATCTGGTCAGAGAACCCTGGATAAGCTTCATTGATATTCTCAATGAGACTCTTAACCGAGTCGCCAACGCTTTCGAAGCTCCGTTGGCCACCAACTAGCTTTTCTATTACGGATGTTACATTCACCGTCACTGCCAAGGTTATGCGCCTTTCTTCTGCGTAATACTAAGTTAACTTTATTGGTAATTAGGCACTAGGCATTTCAAGTGGTGGAGAACCGCAGAACACGTCATAGTCGATTAATTCTGTCACGGTCGGATTGTCTCCACAAAGCGGACAGTTCGGATCACGCCTAAGTTTCATTGTTCTAAATTCCATAGTCAAGGCATCTACAAGAAGAAGTTTATTCGTGAGGGGCTCACCAATATCAAGGATCTGTTTGAAAACCTCTGTTGCTTGAATTGAACCTACGATTCCTGTTATTGCTCCCAAGACTCCTGCCTCGGCGCACGAGGGCACCATCCCTGGAGGTGGTGGGTCTGGGTATAAGCAGCGATAACAGCATTTGCCCGGTTCGTACACTGTGGCCTGGCCGTCAAACAAAAGTATCGCTCCGTCGACCAAGGTTTTGCCGCTCAGGTAGCAGGCATCATTTACGAGGTATCGGGTGGCGAAGTTGTCGGCACCATTCACGACGATGTCATAATCAGCAATTATTTCCATGGCGTTATCAGACGTTATCGGTGCATGATGCTCGATCACTGAAACATGGGGGTTATACGCCGAGAGAGTCTCTTTTGCTGATTGAATTTTGGGCCGATCGATATCCGCAGTTTGGTGCAGTACCTGTCGCTGAAGGTTAGAGAGATCAACAACGTCGAACTCTACAATTCCAATAGTGCCAACCCCTGCCAGAGCAAGATATATAGATACGGGTCCACCTAGGCCACCAGCTCCAACTACTAGAACTCGAGAGTTTTTCAGCTTTCTTTGTCCTGCCGGTCCCACCTGAGACATAATGATATGCCGAGAGTAACGAGTGACTTCTTCAGGTGACAGGTTGATATTTGGGGCGCTGGAACCGTTAGATATTACTGTCATTTTCAATCCATTTTCTACAAATAACCCAGTTCGGTCTTATAGAGTAACTGCTCAGTGCACTCGATGGAAATAGGGTTCTTCTTGGATTCCGGCTAAGATCACATCGATCCTCCCGCGAGAGCCGGGATAATTGCAAGCTGGTCACCTGGTCTAACTTTAGTTTGGAGACCTTCGAGCTCATGAATTTCCTGGTTATTGAGGTAGATATTTATGTGCCC
>CAXGQC010000055.1:0-8393 GCA_964011795.1 uncultured bacterium
CCATCCAAGGCATCTATTTCGAGGCCACTGTCATCTCCAATTGCAGGAATTCCCGCAGTCTTAGCAACGGCGACTGCTTTTGCTATAGCGTTGTTTACGTACGATCTGCCGGTCTCAATGACCTCTGACATTGCTACGGGGACATCTTCGAGACCCAGCACTCTTAGTTCTGGGCCATGCAATATTTTACGGTATTCGTTCAATTTGCCTTGATTACCTGTAGCGATAACAACTTCTCGTAAAAGCATGCTTATGGACTGAAGATCCAGCTACTAGAGCTCGGTCCACCGAGACGCCATTTTCTCGGCAACCACGGGCATTGTCGTATATTCCATTTCATCGAGCGGTAACCTGTGAGGTTCAAACGGACCATGCTTTCTTAGAATATCCGAAATCGTATTTGCTTCTTTCCTGGAATTATCGAACGATGGATCGTCGAACATATCCCTTGGGCCTATGAATTTTCCTTCAGCCAGTTGAAAGCCCAAAGCGACCACTCGCGGAGGACCATCAAATCGGGATGGATTGGCATCACGGAGAGAAACTGGCATCCAAGGTCCATAGTGTGAACCGCGCATGAAGCCCTCAACAATATATGGTGTGGAGAATGGCTCGAGCACCTCACCAACAGCCGGGAAATTGCCTTGGCACCTGACTATGGCAGTAGGGTCGTCCTTACCCACATATCTTCCAGCGATTAGTGAAAGTTTGTCGGTTGATGAAACAGCCGCTACTTCTCCTGTGGACCGAGTAACCACTCGCTTCACAGCGTAGTGTGCGGGTGACCCGATAAATACAAGCAAGTCATATATTTCATCTGGGGATTGAAAGACGGCCTTTTTATTGTTTGCTATGTCATGCACTTCGAAAGCGAAGCCATCGTGAAGGCTCTCCGCGATCACAAGCCCTGCTGTATTAAATGGATCGGCAAACATCTTATAGAAAGGTAAGTTAAAGGCACCCGCAGACGTTTTGTCACCCATGAACACAATGATCGGTTCTGAGGGCCGTTCCACAAGCTCTAGTTCTGCCGATCCCGGACCAGCCCCTCGGATATTGCCACTGAATGCATCAACCAAAAGGTCTTGGCCAGCTCCATAGAGATGTAGTTTTCTTGCTACTTCTGTTCCTCCTTGGAAGGTGTCCCACGCAAATTTATGCAGAGTCTCATCGTCTTCGCCTCGGTCATGGGAGAGGATCAGGAACATATCATCCCCGCAGGCTTGGGCCTGCCCATCAATTAGTAAGCCATTCTGTACGGCCTGAGCAACTTGTTCTCTGCCATAGTCTAGGACTTCAGGGTGCATCGACGAATGTCCTACGAATCCACCGATATCTGCCTTGATTACGCTGAGGGTCTGAGGCATTTGATGACTCCAATCTCAATAACTAATTTAACCATACGGGAGTGTAACATGCCGTTGTTTCCGACTGATTCACATGGTGGTGCTAGATCGAATATGCTGCATACTGGTTCGCAGGTCTGATACCTCAGGAGATTGTCGATTCGGACACATTCCGGGCAATTTCTAATTAGAGATTCAGCCGTTAAATTAGTTTTATAAAAATAGGGAGGTTATTAGTGCGGGTAAACAAGACGCTGGAAGCGTGGAAAAGCGGTAAGTCTACAGTTGGAGCATGGCTGAGCATCCCGGATGGCCACAGTGCGGAGGTCATGGCACATGTGGGATTTGACTGGCTATGTGTGGATATGCAGCATGGGGCAATAGATTACGCGGACTCAATCGAGATGTTCCGAGCGATTTCGACAACTGCCACCACTCCTTTTGTTCGGGTTCCGTGGAATGATCCCGCAACCATTATGAAGGCGCTAGATGCCGGTGCTTACGGTGTTGTGGTGCCGTTAGTTAATAATCGCGAAGAGGCCGAGCGAGCGGTTTGGGCGAGTAAATATCCGCCTGAGGGAGGGCGGTCTTCTGGCCCTACTCGGGCTGCTATATATGGTGGGGCCGATTATCAGAAGGGTGCGAACGATCAGATTGCTGTCGTGTGTATGATTGAGACCGCCGAGGCTTTGGAAAAACTCGATGAAATATTAAGTACACCCGGGGTTGATGCAGCCTATGTAGGTCCCTCTGATCTAGCCTATGCTCTTGGGATGGAGCCTACTGGGGACAATCACGATCCCAATCACGAGGCAAAGGTTATGGAAATCTATGAGGCATGCCGCAAACATGGTGTGACCCCAGGTATACATACTGGTAGCGCCGAATTCACAAAAAAATGGCTCACAGCTGGATTTCAGATGGTTACTCTTGGCACAGACTCAGGTTTTATGAGGTCGAGGGCCGCTGGTGATCTTAATGAAACTCGCGAAGCAACAGGTGCTGAACCTACTATGCCAGGTGGTAGCGCCTTCTATTAGTCCGTAGCTGTGTTGTGATAATAAATATATGACGAGAGGGGGAGCAATGATTTCAATCGATGCTCTAGTACTTAAAGACTACATAATGAAAATTTTCTCGGCTGCAGGGAGTCCCGACAGTGAAGCCGAGATTATTGCCGATCACTTGGTAGGCGCAAATCTCCGTGGCCACGATTCTCATGGGGTAATACGGACTCTTGGATATATAACGGGCATTCTTGAGAAGCGTTCAATAGTGGGTGGACAATTTGAAATCATTCAGGAAACACCTTCCACAGCAGTTGCTGACGGAGGGATGAATCTTGGGCAGGTAGCCGCTCACCATGCCATGAACTTGGCAGTTGAAAAAGCAAAAACAACCGGGATTGGGATGGTTACCATACGCGGAAATGGTCACATCGGACGCCTCGGTCATTACGGAGAAATGGCAAGTAGGTCTGGATGTATCGGTATGGCTGGGGTGAATAATCCTGGTGGTCAGCTAGTGGCTGCGTATGGAGGCGGACAAAGAAAAACTGGGACCAATCCTATTATGTTCGCCTTCCCTACTGAAAATCCTGAAACTCCTTTCGTGCTAGATATGGCCACGTCAGTTTTAGCCGAAGGCAAAATGAAGGTAGCTGTTAACAAAGGCGCTAAAGTGCCATTCGATGTTTTGATCGATGGAGAAGGTCGGGCGACAGAGGATCCAAATGATCTTTATGGAACTGGCTCAGTCGAAGCAAGAGGGGCATTGCTTCCATTCGGAGGTATTTTGAGTGGCTATAAGGGTTTCGGCCTGAACATAGCAATGGAATTACTTGGCGGAATATTGTCCGGTTCTGGTTCAGCTCAAGAGTCGGTCCGTGGAACAAACGGAACATGGATGATCGCAATTAACATTGCTAACTTCATGAGTTCCTCCGAGTGGTCTGAGAGATCCAGGGATCTTTTGAATTATGTCAAAGAACCACCATTTGCTGAGGGCTTCACTGAAGTGTTGGTTGCAGGTGAGCCTGAACGGATTCAAATGGCTGAGAGATTGTCGCAAGGCATACCAATCGACGATGAGACTTGGAAGCAAATCTTGGAGGCGTCAACGATGGTAGGTGTTTCACCACTTAGTTCCCTGAGACCGTAATGCCAGAGAACGATTTACAACCGTTTCTCAAATGGGCAGGTGGTAAGAGGCAGTTGCTGCAAGAAATAATAATGCGGATACCAGAGCACATAGACTCTTTCTATGAGCCGATGTGTGGAGCGGCGGCAATTACATTCGGTATTTTAAACCGAGAGAATCCACCTAAAAAAATAGTTTTGAACGACTTAAACTCAGCTCTGATGGAGGCTTTCTCAGTTGTTAGAGATCAATCTGATTTACTGTGTGATCGATTAAGAATACTGGAAGATGCATACCTAGGTTTGGATGAGAGCGGTCGGTCAGATCGATATTATGAAGAAAGAGATATGGAATATTCTGCTTCTGTAGATCGAGTTGCTCGGTTTATATTTTTGAATCGAACATGCTTCAATGGGCTGTATCGCGTCAACAAAAAGGGTCGGTTCAATGTGCCACATGGCAAATATAAGAACCCTCGAATCCTTAATGAATCTCTGCTTCGTTCTGTGTCAAAGGCCCTTGGCAATGTCGAAATATATAGCGGAGATTATCGGTCAATTCTTAAAGACTGTCATAGCGGGGATTTCGTATATTTTGATCCTCCTTTCGAGCCTATATCCTCCACATCCTCTTTTACTGGTTACACAGCTGAAGGGTTCGGCCGAGTCCAACAACTTGATCTTCGCGCGGAATGTGATCGGCTCGACGATATGGGAGTTAATTTCTTGGTTTCCAACTCCGGGCAGGACTATATACGTGGAATTTATGAGGGTGCATTTCGTGGTTATACTATTGAAGAAGTAAGCGCGAAACGTTCAATTAACGCCACAGGGAGCGGTAGAACCCCGGTGACTGAGCTTCTGATATCGAATCCAGTTACCGAGTAGCCAGCCGTCAAAAAGAAGCGAGACGTTTACAGCGAATTAATTGATTTTTCCTGCTTATGTAATCTCCAAGAAACAATTGAACCCGATCCTATAGGTGTATTCGTGAGTACTGCTCTGTTTGATCACGTACTCGGAATTAGTCTGAAAGGAGACTGAAAATGGATAGTGGAGCTACCGCGTGGATCTTAACGAGTAGTGCCTTGGTGCTACTGATGACACCTGGTTTGGCATTTTTCTACGGGGGTATGGTACGAGCCAAGAATATTCTTGCAATGTTATTAAAGAATTATATTGCAATGGGTGTAATCACAATCGTCTGGACATTAGTCGGGGGATCGCTCGCTTTTGGTCACTTAATCGGTGGCGATCCTATGACGATATCAGACACTATAGTTCTAGGTAATCTTGATTATTTTGGTCTTCGTGGAATTGCTGACGGTGCAAGTATAGTCGAAGGCATCCCTAACTCCGCGTTCCTTATGTTCCAACTGATGTTCGCAATAATTACTCCTGCGCTTATAGTTGGTGCGGTTGCTGAACGGATGAAATTTGGTGCATGGACCTTGTTCATAATTGTGTGGTCCATTCTGGTGTATGTACCACTTACAACTGCCGTCTGGGGTGGCGGATACATGGCCGAATTGGGTGCCCTAGACTTCGCAGGAGGTCTGGTAGTGCACATTAACGCCGGAGTAGCAGCTCTGGTACTTGCGGTAATGATCGGTCCCAGACTTGGTTATGGGTCCAGAGCGATGAGACCACATTCTCTACCGCTGACTATGCTTGGTGCTGGACTTCTGTGGTTTGGATGGTTTGGTTTCAATGCAGGATCGGCACTTGCGGCAGATCAGGCAGCTGCCGATGCATTCATGGCAACACAAGTGGCTGCTGGTACAGCAGCGACCGCTTGGCTGCTAGTTGAAAAATTGGTCAACGGACATACAACTACACTTGGATTCGCCTCTGGTGCTGTGGCAGGACTGGTAGCAATAACGCCAGCAGCGGGCTTTGTTGACCCATTTGGTGCTTTGATTATCGGGTTGGCTGCCGGAGCTATTTGTTTCTATGCTCTAAAAATAAAGTCAACTTTCAACTTTGATGATTCGCTCGACGTTGTTGCTGTCCACTTGGTCGGCGGCGTTGTTGGTTCACTTCTTGTGGGTATTCTTGCGGTGGACGGTGTAGGCGGCGGTGAGCAATTTGGCATCCAGCTGATTTCAGTACTTATTGCAATAGTATTCACCGGAGTACTAACCTTTGTGATCGCGACGATTATTGATAGGACGATTGGACTTCGCGCTGGTGAGGATGATGAACAGCAAGGCCTGGACCTCAGACTTCATAATGAGCAGGGATACGTGCTGACAGAATAGATTTTTTGAGGTGAGGAGAGCTGATTCCCGCGATGAAACTGATAATTGCATACATTAATCCTTATAGATTGGACGACGTGCTTGAGTCAGTACAGGAAGCGGGAATCAGCGGCCTCACAGTAATGGAGGCTGCTGGGTTTGGGAGGCAATCAGGGCATCAAGAAATTTACCGAGGTGCGGAATATGAAGTGGATATGGTCCAAAAAACTCGGATAGAGATTCTCGTCGATGATGTCATTGTTCCCGAGGCGGTTAGCGTCATAGAAGCATCGGTACACACTGGGGCAATAGGTGACGGTAAGGTACTGGTTGTCGACGTCGAGGACGTGATCAGAATACGAACTGGCGAACGCGGTCCGGACGCGATTTAAATAGTGTCGGTGTGTATTTTAAGTCTGTAAACTTAGCCTTATGTCTAGATCAAATGATTTACTCCGTACTTTCGAGGATCTGCGCGATCAAACCGTACCCACGTCTCACGAGTCAGCCGGATTAGTATTGAGCTCTAATCTAACGAGCTCGTTAGATCGGGCGTTAGTGTCACTTGTCTCAGAAGCAGAGAGTCGAGAGGGCCAATATCCGTTAGCTGTCTTCACTCATGGAAGTACCGGGCGTGGTGAACAAACTCGATTTTCTGACATAGATCTGATGATTATTGTCGGTGAAGGCCAGGAGCAATTAGCATCTGAGATTTTATATCCACTATGGGATATGAACTTCAAAATCGGTCATTCAGTTCGTGAAATAAAGGACCTGCAAACAGAGACTTTGGGAAGTATTGAGACTGCTACTTCACTAATAGACGCGAGATTTGTAGCAGGCTCAGAATTGATCTGGCAAGAGTTTCAGAATGAGCGACAAAGAATATTCGAAAGTTACGGGGGAGAAATTAGGGCGGAATTAGCCCGTTCATATTTCAGACAATGCGAGAAGCAGCCTTGGCAAACTCTCGCAATCGATATCAAATCGGGAAGAGGTGGACTTCGAAGCTTAAGTACGATTCGCTGGCTTAATTACTTGGAAATTTCTCTCAGTGGAGTGAATAGTGCGCCTGTTAACGAGGAGTTACTAGGCGATGCACTCTCAAGACTTCTATCTACCCGAAATGCGCTTCATGCTATTCATGGGAAGCAGTCTCGCACTGTCAATTTACTGCATCCTGATATTGCACAGCGTGTAGGGGACTGGCTTGGCGTAGACCCTGTTCGGTGGCAGCAATCTCTATTCACGGCGATGAGGTCAGTCGATAAAGTTTTGCGGCAATCGATCCATAAAATAGACTCAGGTGCTTCTTATTGGACATCTCACGAATCATTACCCAGCATCGGAATATCAGACGACGATGCCTCACGCCTCAATGTCTTCTTGGCAGGGATAGATCGTATTACTGAACGAATGCAAAGAGGTGAACTTGATCCTTTACCCGTAGATGACTCTTTTTTAGAGGAACTACCAGAGTGGGAACCGTTACGAGCTCGGCCACACAGAGTGTCATTCCATACCCACCCGATCGATGTGCATAATGCCCGCGCAGTTCTTGAGGCGAAGAAACTAATTAGCGAGGGAGATCAGTTTAGCGAAGAGGTTGAGAAAATTTTCAGTGAATTGAGTAATGGCTGGGAACTATTGGTAGCAGTGTTCCTGCATGACATAGGGAAAGGTAGAGGTCGCACTCATAGTCCTTATGGAGCAGAATTAGCCGCAGGGATTTGTGATCGGTTTGGAATTGACCCTTCGTCAAAGGCAAGAATAGTGAAGGCTGTGCGACATCATCTTCTGCTGCCCGAAACTGCCACTAGAAGAGATATTTCTGATGAGAATGTATTGGCAGATATTGCGAGTTTATTCGAAGATGTGGAAACGTTAAATCTCCTTTACCTTGTAACCGTGGCTGATGCTCGTGCTACTGGCGGGACTACTTGGAGCAGATGGCGGGCACAGCTTATCACGGCACTATATCTGCGTATTAAAGAATTTTTTGATTCTGGGGGATCGTCGATTCTCGTGTCTAAACGTAACAAGGTATTGGAAGATCTCAAAGAAGTACACAGTCAATCTGACGTTATCGAACATCTTGATTTAGTTGACGAGGGTTACCTACTCGGCACTACTAGTTCGTTAATTGGCCTGCATATTGAACAATGTAGGGAAGCAATGGTTTCGCAGTCGAAAACTTCTCTGAGGTTCGATTCGATAAACGGTATCGATAGATTTAGTGTCGTAATGCCCGACCGGACTGGACTAATCCGAGATATAGCTGGCTCACTCGCCGGGGCAAACATGAGCGTGTTTTCTGGAGTGGCATATACCAGGCTAGACGGTCTGGCTATCCAAGTGTGGCATGTTGCAGATGCTCTTGGAAATGAGCTGGAGGCCAGTAGATGGGGGCACTTGTTTGATCATTTTATATCTGACGGTGCTAATCAAGCGATCATTGAGGAGCGAGTTTCCGAAATCTTAAGGTCATACCCAGCAGGTACGTTGACCGGTACGGAACCATCTGTAGTGTTGGATAACGAAAGCTCTGATCAGTATACGATTCTTGAGGTAAGCACCACTGATAGAGCCACAATTCTCTACCAGATAACTCGAGCGTTATCTACGATGAATCTCAACATCCATCTTGCAAAAGTCGATACTATTGGCAA
>CAXGQC010000056.1:0-8322 GCA_964011795.1 uncultured bacterium
GTTTCTTCTAGCTTTGGTTGTTTATGCCTAGCGCAATCAACCTACAAAAACTATCATTGCCCTTCTAGATACTAATTATTAGAGCTACAGTAAACGCTGCGATCGGGGGAATCGAATGAATACAGCAGAGTTTTTGACGATAACGAACGCCATAGTGCCAGATAGAATTGCTCTTGCTGGCCCTAACGAGAGACTGACCTACGGTGAGTTGCAGTCGCGGGTGAATCGATTAGCGCAGTCCCTTCAAGCTAGAGGAGTTGCTAAGGGCCACAATGTCGGGGTGATGGCAGTCAACTGCCTTGAATATGTGGAAATTTACTACGCCACCGCTTCACTTGGTGCGACTTTCATTCCTTTGAACTTTAGAGCTAAGGCAGAAGAGCTGAGCTATATGATCGAGTCCACAGATATTCAAACTCTGTTCGTCCAAGAAAGATATATGCCAATATACGAATCTATCGATTCGTCGCAAATCAAGAACGTGATAACACTCGATTTCGAGAAGGACCCATATCCAACCTATACCTCGTTCCGGGACGCGAGCGAGGACATTCCGGTATTTGTTGAGATCGAAGAAAGTGACACTACATTGATCATTTTCACGTCTGGCACGACTTCCTTACCAAAGGGTGTTGAGCTTTCATATCAGGCTTTGACTGCCTTGGTTGTGAATACCCAGGCACCCCCTGATCCTGTGTCCGATCAGCAGGTGATGTTGGTTTCAGTTCCGTTCTTCCATATAGCGGGCGCGACGACAATGATGTCTGCAGTATTTTCTGGTAGGCGGCTAGTCCTACTGCCAGCATTCGATCCGAATGACTGGTTGAGTATGTGTGAGAATGAAGGCGTAACCCATTCATTTGTTGTTCCTACGATGCTTAAGAGAATCATGGAAGCGGATGGTTTTGAGAACTATGACCTATCGAAACTTGAGCTCATAACCTACGGTGCTGCGCCTATGCCGTTTGAGGTTGTCCGCCGTGCTGTTGACGTATTTGGGCCTGAAGGAAAAGATGTTGGACTGATGAATGCGTTTGGTCAAACTGAGGCGACGGGGTCTATCACGTTTCTCGGCACCGATGATCACCGACTAACGGGTGATGGTGCTGAAGATGAGAAGGTTATCCAGCGACTACAGTCAGTTGGTCGTCCCATGGCAGATATTGATGTAGCTATCAAGTCACCGGAAGGTGAGATACTGCCTGACGGCGAGGATGGTGAGATCTGTATACGCGGCGATAGGATCATGCGTGGCTACCACGGTCGAGAAGATGAGACAGATAGCGCGTTGCAAGATGGATGGCTTCATACCGGCGATGTCGGAAGAATAGATGATGGTGGTTATTTATTCATAACAGGACGAATCAAAGATATGATTATTCGTGGTGGTGAAAACATTGCCCCTGCCGAAGTTGAGCACGTATTAGAAGAACATTCTTCCGTGTCTGAGGCTGCAGTCATTGGTATTCCGGATGTTGAATGGGGCGAGGTGGTAGTGGCGGTTCTGATTCCAAATAAAGATTCTGCTACGCCTAGTGATGCTGACATGACAGTCTTTGTAAAAGAGCGATTAGCTTCTTACAAGGCACCCTCTTCCTATGAGTGGGTTGCTGAGCTACCGAGGAATCATCTTGGCAAGGTCCTGAAAACAGATCTGAGAGACACGTACACGAACTAGAGTTCCCCTTAGAATATGACTCGAGCAACGAATAATAGTAGTTTGGTGTAGCCGATGACTCATGATGCGACAGTTGAAACTTCGTCGAATACTGCGATGACTGTACGTCCGAAATCATCTTCTTTACTCGGCGCGTGGTGGGGCCCCGCAGTCTGGATATCAGCAACAGGTGTTTTTGCTGGCACTCGCGCGTCTGATGTCGCAGGTCGTGAGACCTTCTTCAACGTCGCGCAACCGTGGGTGGTATATGTTTTTCTTGCCGGTTTAGTCGGTCTCTTAACGTTTGGATTCGTTAGACACGCATCTTTATGGATGATAGGTAGGCCTACAGACGGTATTCTCAAGGAAATACCAGCACGACTCAGGAACGTTGGTCGTTATGGTGCTGGTCAGGATAAAGTACGTCGTGATCGTTATGCCGGAATTATGCACTGGTGTATTTCATCTTCGATAATAGTTTTAACCGTGGTTACTGCTCAGGTCGCGTTGCAAGACGATACCCCTCTTAACTTTTTACACGGTAATTACTACTTATTTTTCTCTTTCTATGGAGACCTCTTTGGTTTAATCGGATTGATAGGCGTGGGTATGGCTTTGTACCGGCGCTATTTCGCCTCGCACCATCGAATTCGTTGGGATGAAAGAGTTGAGGACCACCTTATTATTGTCGGGCTGGGTCTAATTCTGGTAACGGGATTCGTGGTTGAATCGGCTCGGATTATCGAGACGGAGTTGGTCCAACATCCTGACTGGGCTAAGTGGTCATTTGTGTCGTGGGTGCTTGCGCAAGGAATTGATTCGTTTGGATTTTCAGTATCAAGTCCAGAAAACCCGCAAAGCGAGATATTGGCGCTACATACATGGTCTTGGTGGGTGCACGTTGTGCTTGCTTTCTCATGGTTGGGACTGATCGTATTTACGCGCTTGGATCACCTGATTTTTGCGCCGATCAATGCTTTCTTCCTCAGAACAGACGCTCCTGGTCGACTTGCGGAAATCAAGGACATCGAAGAGCAGGAAGTTTTCGGAGTTGGCCATGTACAAGACTTCACCTGGAAACAATTATTTGAGTTAGATGCGTGCGTTAGATGCGGACGATGTACAGAAGTTTGTCCGGCGAATATTTCTGGGCAACCTCTATCACCCATGCATCTTATACAGGATCTCAAGGGTCATTTGGCTGATGTAGGTCCAGACATTCAGATGCATCGTCATGCTACTGGTGATGCGGGCCGAGAGGTCTCCCCCATCGCAATGGTGGGAGACGTCATCAAAGATGAAACTCTTTGGGCCTGCCGGACATGTGGAGCATGCGTGCAAGAATGCCCTGTATTGATCGAGCACGTGCCAACGATTGTAGATATGAGACGATTTCTAGTAATGAACGAAGCCCGATTACCAGCGAATGCCCAAGCAGCCTTGGAGAATATTGAGATGAGAGGTCACCCATGGCGTGGTACCGCTCTCGAGCGGACTACTTGGATGGAGGGTCTTGGCGAGGTGACCATCTTTGATGGCACCCAGGACTATTTATATTGGGTTGGTTGTTCAGGCTCATTAGTTGAGAGAAATCTCCCAATCACCCAATCAGTATTTAAGTTACTGAGAGAATCAGGAGCGTCTTTTGGTGTAATGGGACAAGAAGAAACATGTAATGGCGATCCGGCACGTCGACTAGGGAACGAATATCTGTTCCAAATCCTTGCTCAACAGTTGATCGAAACTTTTAATAGCAAAAATGTTCAAAAAGTTATTACTAACTGTCCCCACTGTTTCAATACGTTCAAAAATGAATATCCTCAGTTCGATGGTAATTTTGAGGTGCTACACCATACCGAATTCCTGGCAGGTGCTTTGGAAGATGGAAGATTAAAACCAAAGTATGCAGTCACCTCTGATGTCACCTATCACGATTCGTGTTACCTCGGTCGAATGAATGGGACATACGATGCCCCTAGACAGATCATTGAAATGGTTCCAGGAGCTAATCTTGTGGAAATGCAACGGAACTTAAGTCGAGGTTTATGTTGTGGAGCCGGTGGCGGCAATATGTGGCAGGAAGAAATCGGCGAGCGACGTGTGAATCACGTCCGAACTGAGGAGGCAGTCTCAACCGGTGCCGATCAGGTCATAAGTAACTGTCCTTTCTGTATTCAGATGTTTGAAGACGGAGTTCCCTCTATCCAGCCGGAGGAAGAAGGGCGAATCAAACCATTTGATGTGGCTGAGTTGCTGGAGGCTGCGGTCTTCGGTCCTAAGACGGATTCAAATCCAACCGAGGACTAATTAGATTTCCACTTCGAGCAAGAGCTTTGTGGAATCACTGCTTCAAAAATTGCGAACTACCCTAATTTATCGGTGGACACAAGCTGTGACTGCGATATCATCGATAGTTGAAGCCCTGGTTGGGCACGCGAATATAGGGGGGGTAACTAATGCACCTAGTTGTTTGTGCAAAACAAATACCAGATCCAGACACACCACCGTCGGCATTCAAAATAGATGAAGCGACTAATTCGGTGGTTCCAGCACCTGGTATATCACCGATTCTGTCACAGTTTGATGGGATAGCGGCGGAGGCGGCTCTACGAATCAAGGAGTCGCAAGGAGATGATTCGAAGGTTACTGTTATATCTATGGGTGCTGATTCAGCCCGTGCAGCAATCAAGCAAGTACTTGCGATGGGCGCAGATGAGGGTGTTCTCCTGAATGACGATGCGTTCGAGGGTGGTGATTCATATACCACAGCGAAAGTACTCGCAGCGGCGATCAATCATCTCGGAGACGTCGACGCAGTTTTCTGTGGCAGGCAGGCAGCAGATTGGGATATGGGTCAGGTCGGCCTCTTGCTATCTGAAGAACTTAACTGGGCTTCGGCAATTATTGCCAAGGGAGTTGAGTACGGTGATGGAAACATTTCAGTGCAGCGAGTCCTGACTGACGGATTTGAAACCGTATCGACGCAGTTACCAGCAGTTGTGACTGTGTCGAATGAGTTTGGTGAACCAAGGTACCCAAAACTCCCCCAAATCATGGCTGCAGCAAAAAAAACAGTCACTCAGTTCGGAGCTTCTGACCTTGGTCTTGATCCTTCCGATGTTGGAGCTTCGGGCTCGAGACTGAAGGTCGAGAGACTATATATTCCAGAAACGGACTCCAATGTTGAGTTCATGGAGGGTGACACACCACAGGAACAGGCGGCTGCCTTGGTCCAGAAATTACAAGCAGATAAGTTGATCTAGTTTTTAGTTGAAAAATTTGTAGGGGATAGGTGAAATAATGGCACAAAACATACTTGTCATTGGTGAGTTAGATGACGGTGCGGCAAGCACCACGACTTTGGAATTATTGGCTGGAGCCTCGAGTCTTTCCGAGGGAGGTTCAGTTGGTGTCACGCTACTTGGTGCAGGCGCCAGCTCGGCAGCTGCTTCTTGTGTTGGGGCTACTGTAGCCTACGTAAATGACGATAGTGAATACGATAGTTTTCGCGGCGATCAATGGTTAAATGCGATTGCAGGTGCAGTAGAATCATCTAGTCCAGACGTAGTCCTGATCGCTCAGAGTATTGTCGGTCGAGAAATAGGGCCTCGTCTATCACATCGATTAGGGACAGCTGTTGCGATGGATTGTGTCTCTATCAGTAACGATGGTGGGGCAACCAAAGCAACGCGACCGTGCTTTGGTGGTAACGCGATGGCCACTTACGGGTTTGAAACGAGCCCAGCTATCGCTACAGTGAGGGCTAAGTCTTTCGAGATACTCGAGTCAGGTTCTGGTCCGGCAAGTACCGAGGAACTCCCAGGAGCTGGTGAGTCGAGGACAGCCATAATTGCAACAGAAGAAGCAACGTCTGAAGGTTTGCAAATCCAAGATGCTCCGGTGGTAGTTTGTGGTGGCCGAGGACTTGGCGAAGCCGAAGCATTCAGTCAAATCGAGGAAATTGCAGCCGCTATAGGGGCAGATAAAGCTGCAGTGGGAGCTTCGCGTGCGGCGGTCGATCTAGGTTGGTACCCGCCGAGTCAGCAGGTAGGACTTACTGGGAAAGTGGTGACGCCTGACTTGTATCTGGCGGTTGCTGTATCAGGTGCCAGTCAGCATATGGCGGGCTGTTCAGGATCGAAAACTATTGTGGGCATTAATCGTGATGAAGAGGCGAATATATGGTCTTTCTCACGATACGGAATAATCGGTGACTACAAGCAAGTTGTGCCGGCACTGATCGAAGAACTTAAAAAGGCAGCGGGCAACTAGCCGAGTGATCGAAGCTTATCAATCACTAAAACAGTAAAGGAGCATCATGAGCGTCATCGGTCTCACAGGTGGAATTGCATCAGGTAAGAGTTTAGCTGCTGAGAGATTGTCCGAACTTGGGGCTCACTCAATCAACGGAGATCTTCTTGGCCACCAATCCTACGCCCCCGGTACCCGTGGCTTTGACAATGTTGTGGCTGAATTTGGTGATGAGGTGGTAGGCGACGATGGTGAAATCGATCGTGCAGTACTCGGTCCAAAAGTCTTTTCGTCTCCAGATGGTTTGGAAAAATTGAATTCGATAGTCTGGCCTGAGATTCGTCTCTTGGCTGAAGCTGAGATTCAATCGATCAGAGAAAATAATCCGACTGCACAAATCGTTCTGGAGGCGGCAGTTCTCATAGAGGCGGAATGGCAGGACCTGTGTGATGAGGTGTGGGTCGTGAGCGTACCTGAGTCGATAGCGATAGAACGGTTAATGGCAAGAAATAACTTAGACAGAGATGCAGCTCAATCAAGGATTGACTCCCAAATGTCAGTTGATGAGCGCGAGAATTATGGCGATGTAGTTATACATAATGATTCGTCGATAGAGGAATTTTCAGACCGTATTGACGCCGCGTGGCGAGAGCTGAGTGATAGATCTTGAGCGGACAGTTGGTTGATGCCTTGACCCCTAGAGGTCAGCATCCGAGAATATCGTGGATGGTCGCGTTGCGGTCGTGATGCATGGCGGGAATTGATTCAATCATCGTTTTCCACATTCTTTTCTTCCCAGGCGTCTAATTGAATATTTTGAAAGAATAGGGACACCATGACTACTAATGCATCCGGATTCACACAATTAGCAGTTGAAGATTTCAGGCTCACCGAAGAGCCCTACTATCTCGAAATTAACGACGAGATCCGGCTGTTCGAAGCCGCCTATGAGAACAATATTCCTGTTCTTCTCAAAGGGCCGACTGGTGTAGGTAAAACTCGTTTCATAGAGCATATGTCTTGGAGATTGCATAACGCTGAAGGTCAGTCAAGTGAAGAAGGTGTGCCGCTGATTACCGTTGCATGTCACGAAGATTTGACGGCATCTGATCTTGTTGGAAGATATCTTCTGGAAGGTGATGAAACCCGGTGGATTGATGGTCCAATCACTAGGGCAACAAAAGCGGGTGCTATTTGTTACTTAGATGAGGTAGTTGAAGCTCGTAAAGATACTACTGTTCTGATTCACCCCCTGACTGATTACCGAAGATTGCTGCCGGTTGAGAAGAGAGGTGAGTTGCTTGAGGCGGCCGATGGGTTTCTTCTTGTGATGTCATACAATCCTGGGTATCAATCAGCTTTAAAAGATTTGAAACATTCGACTCGGCAGAGGTTCATAGCGATTGACTTTGGGTATCCGGACCGCGATCAGGAAACTGAAATTATACAGAGAGAATCTGGGGCTTCAGCTGAATTCGCACGTGATCTTGCTAAATTAGCTGAGAAGGTCAGAAATCTGAAAGAGCATGGTCTGGGTGAGGGAGTTTCTACTCGACTATTGGTTTATGCTGGCAAACTTATTGCGGCCGGTATTTCACCGCGCCGAGCCTGTCAGGTTGCTATAGTTTGGTCACTGACAGATGACGGAGAGGTTCAACGTTCAATAGAAGAGGTTGTCACCTCTATTTTTGATGAATAGATTGATTTGTACCAGATCGGTTGAGGTTGCTGATGCCCGACTCTAATGTGGCTGAGCTCGTAGCTAAATACGAAGAAGAATTACGTGGTTATGGAGCCTCGCTGCCGGACGAATTCAATCGGAGTGCTACAGCACTAAGTGCGGAACTCAGTTCTGACCAACTGGATCAATGGGCAAAGACAGGTATATCACTAGCGGGCCAAAGTTTACGCGCGTGGGAAGCAGCCACCGAATATTTCAGATCCTCACCATCCATACATGCGAAGACGGATTTTGAAGGGGTAATCGCTTGGGCGGGCATGGCGGAGGAGCTTGCTCAGAAATCATCTTTAGTTGCAGCTTCGTTTTTGAAATTCACTCCTGAAGTTCTAACTCATATTTCCTTGGATGAACTTTCGGAATGGTCAAAGCAGGGTGATCGATTGTTCCGAGGCAACTGGAAATCAGGAACTTTATCCGCAGCATACTTTGAACATACTCCAGATCTGTTGTCGGTATTACCCCTCCATTCAGTTGAGAAATTAGTTTCGATTATAGATGCGCTTACCGAACGTTCTTATGAACTTGCAAGTACCTGCCTTGAAACATCTCCAAAAATATTCAAGGAACTTGAGCAGCCTGACAGGGAACCATTTTTAGATTTTGCACGGGCCGTCACACGTGCGTCATGGGCGGACACTCGATTATATTTCGAGCGAGGACCGGACCTTATTGC
>CAXGQC010000057.1:0-8287 GCA_964011795.1 uncultured bacterium
GTCTTGCCGGCGATGGTCAGATGTTCACCAATCGTGAGTAGCACCTCACCGAGCACAGTTTCGCCGAAGATCCATTTGTTGAGAGCATCATGGTTGGGAGGTATATCGCCGGGTTGGCTGGCGATGGCTTCATGATAGAAGCTGCGCAGGTCTTCAGCGAGGTGTCGGAGTAGGAAGGGCATAGGATGTGCCCATTTGATGTCGGTAGTTAGTTGGTCGGTGACATTCCCTGACTCAGCGACCGAGGCGAGCATTGTGGCCACGTCGTCGACCTGGTCTGGTCCCGCCCCAGAGAGTCCGAAAAGCGTGCGTCCACGACGGCGCCGGGTCTCGGTCGCCCACGGTCGGAGACGAGCTACCTCTTGGAGAAGTCGGCCGGCTAGAGATTCGTCAGATTCCACCTCAATTGTCAGTGGGCATGCCCATACTTCGGGGCCCGCACCCGGTGCTTCGATCGGATAGTCCTCGATCACCGGTTCTGTTGCAGTGGATAACATACCGAGCGTAGCTCGTAGCACATCGAGCTGGAAATTAGTATCGCCCGGTATGCCGAGCGGACGTCCAAGTGGAAAAGGAACCCAGAGGGCTCGAGGTGGTCTTACCCGCTCAGTTTGTTCTCGAATAAGGCTGATGGAGGCTGTGGCCACGCCGGCGCGCTCGATGAAGTGGGCGAGGGCGCCAACTGCGCCGGAACAAAGTGGTCAAATGGGAACGAGGAGTGCCACATCGACTCCATCACTCGCGAGGTGGCGGCCTACTTCTTGACCGGCCTCTTCGAACATCTGAGGCTGCGGATGCCCGCCCATAAACGTGTAGTGCCATTTGGAAACAGCGCCAATTTCATCGTTAGCGGCGAGATCTTCAAGTCGGTCCAGGGGCATCGCCACATTCGGGTCGTCGGCCAGTCCGCTGCGATCAAAATTGGTGCTGAGATGCGAAATGATAATGTCGGCCCAGTCTACACCTCGGGGGATCATCCGATAGTCGACGGCACCTAGGGTAAATGGTGGGTCATCACGCCGATGCATACCGCAGGTGGAGACCAATGCGACGGTCGACTCAGCCAAGGGTCTTGGGGTGAGCCATTGTTCGCACTTGAGCTCGGGCATTGCATCAGCTCGGGCGCGGAGATGCTCAGCCTCGTTTGGGTGAAGGTCGGATAAACGGACCATGAGATCACTACCTATCTGTCACGATATCAAAGTATAAAATGACTACGGGCTAGTATAAGTTTTCTGGCATGTATTAGTTTCCCACTAAAAAGGGTAGCGGAGCAGATTTTTGTCCTATATCAGGAAATGAAATTGGTGTGACCTGACTAGGTGGTGGTTAATATATTTTTGTCGATAAGGTCACGCATCTGAGAAATATGTGCGGGTCCTATATTGCAGCAGCCACCAATGATCTCTGCCCCATTTTTGCACCAGGATAAAGCTTGTTCTGCATACTCCTCTGGAGTAAGGTCTTTCAAATCACGTAACTTGTTACCGTCCCGTTTCCAGTCCTGAGCGATAGGTGTGAAAGCATTTGCGTAAGCACCAATTAATCGGGTTGTTTTGCCGCGAAGTAAACTCATCGCGTGCTCAATTGCCGTGATATCACAGCAATTGAAAAGCACTGCCTCTACAGATATTTGGTCTATTGCAGCTAAAGCCTCATCGATCGTCTCACCACTGCGAAGCAGTCCGTTAGCCTCGTCTTGTAAAGTCCAAGAGACCCAAACCGGTTTTCCAAATTTCGAGGCAGCCTCAGCAGCAGCAGCAGCCTCCCTGGCGCTTGACATGGTTTCGCACAAAAACAAATCCACACCAGACGACAGATGATCAGCGATTTCGCTGTATTCCTCAATCATCGACATGAATTCCTGGTCGTTAGGCTCATAGCTTGCTCGAAGAGGAGGTAAGCAACCTGCGATCCGAACATTGGATTTTCCGGTGGTCTTTCGGGCATCATCGGCAATTTTGACCGCCATCTCGGTCATTTCTTCAATGGTGCCATCTTGGTTTGCATTTCCGAGTCGTTGTCTTGTTACGGAATAGTTCCACGTGGTGATGATTTCTGCTCCGGCATGTATGAATTCTTCGTGAACACCTTGAACGGCTTGTGGCGCGTCAAGCAGCGCTCGCCCCGCATTATTCGCATCGGGATTCAAGCCTCGCGCTCGAAGTTCCTGGCCCATGCCACCATCTAGTAGTAGAGTCATACTCTTTTCCTAAAAGAAAAGGCACCCCGTAGGGTGCCCTCCCCAAATACCAATATTGAAACCTAATTATGCATCTAGCCAGAGCTCAGACCAATAAGGTGTACTCAATATGTCCGTTACCAAACCCTTAACTTTTTTAGAGTTAGCCCAAACATATCCTCGACTAACAATTGGTGCTATCCATGGCTCGTTAGCGTACAAAGCATTCATCTCTTGGATGAGTCCAGCTTTCTTCTCAACCGATGCTCCAGCAAACCCATCAATGATTGCCTGATATTCAGGAGTGTCATATGCACATGAGTTCGGAATTCTCATCTGGTAGTTCATTACCGCAAGAGTTTCAGGCTGCAATGAATAGAAAGCGAATGAAGACAGGTATGCTCCGGGTAATTTACCGGCTCGCCATAATGGTCTTCGCTCCGCTCCATCCATAAGAGTGATATTGAAGTTAATACCAGCTTTTGCAGCATCAGCCTGGATGACTGCAGCGATCTGGTCATCCGCTGGGTCTCCACCCGCTTGTACGTTTAGGTCGATATCGATGCTATCGTAGCCAGCTTCATTTAGAAGTGCTTTCGCCTCTTCTATATTGAAGTAATCCTTGTCCAAAGCTTTATCGTAGGCAGGTGAGTAGGGTCGCCAGTGGAAATGGAGAGGCTCCACTAAGCCCTGGAACGTTTCGGTAGCAAGCCTGTTTCTGTCAATTACTCGGTAGATTGCTCGTCTCACTCTTGGGTCGTCAAGAATGGGATTTCCACCACCATTACCAGTAACTGTCATTCCTAACACCCAGGAGGCGAGCCCTGCAGGAGCGACACCAACCTCTAGGTTGTCATCTTTCATCCACCTTGCTGCATCTGCATGGGTTCCGTTGTTGGTCGCGTGGATTTCACCCGCGTCAACCGCCAAACCAAGAGCACTTGCATCCTGGAACACTCTGAATTCCACTTCGTCGATGTGTGTTGGTGCGTAGTGATTCTCATGCCTACGGCCAAGGAATCCTTCACCAGGCTTGAATTCATCGAAGTCAAACTTGAACGGTCCACTGGCGTTACAGGTTTTCAGATCTACGTAGGACTCGAGGTCGTCCGCATCATGTATATGCGCGTACTGGAATACGTCGAAAATACCATCTCCCGGCCAGGCAAGATCAAATATGAGGGTCTTATCGTCGACGACTTTCACTTCGCTAATGTATTTGCTGAAAGTTCCCTTTACCTGGCTGTTAGGTACTCCTTCATCATCCATGAGATCCATACTTCTTTTCACGGCAGTTGAATCAATTGTTTTCCCGTTGTGGAATTCCAGCCCTGGACGTAGCTTTACCTGCAGTTGTGTCTTATCGGAATTAAATTCCCATGATTCTGCTAAATGCGGTTCTGGCTCCATAGAGTCTTTGCCGTATTTTGCTAGTGTGTCCCAAAATGCTGACGTGTTAGGAACCATCACACTACCCGAGGTATATGGCCCCTTGTAGTTTTCGAATGGAGTCAGTGTTCCCCAGATGAGCCGGCCACCTTTTTTTGGTCCGGAATCAGCCGCTGCAGCCTGTGTCGCAACGGCAGTTTTTGCTGCTGTTAGCCCTGAAGCTGTAGGAGTTGCTGTTGCTGCCTGAGTAGCGGCGCTTGAGCTGCTACTTGAGCTGGCCGCGCTACTTGCGGCTGGCGCGTCCTCGTCGTCCGAACCACAACCTATCAGCGCGGCACCGGCTACACCAGCAGCGGTGAGTCCACCTGCTTTAATTAGTTGTCTTCGGCTAATAAATTTGTTTTTCAAATCATCTGTCACTACAGACTCCTTTGGCTTATAGTCCTTTATTAATAGTCATCGGTAGTCTATGGATCATTAGTGACTCGATCAAGTTACTAATGAAGATTCTTACTGGGTTGTGTCGAGAATAAAACGCTGTAAGAGAAGTATTAAGTTTTAAGGAATTAAATGGGTCAGTATATTGTCAATCGACTCGGCCAGACAGTTTTAGTCATCATTCTCAGCAGTATGATTATTTTCAGTCTCGTACGTTTGATACCAGGTGACCCCGCTGAATTGATGGCACCCGAAGATGCATCAATCGAAGAGGTTGCGGCGGTACGAGAAGAACTCGGCCTGAATGATCCGCTCTATACCCAGTATGTTAGTTGGGTCTCTGACGCATTCAATGGCGACTTCGGTAAGTCATATATTAAGAATTTACCCGTTCGTGATCTGCTCAAATCAGCAGTAATCCCCACGCTCGAAATCGCAGTTGCTGGTTACTTGTTTGCATTTTTGGTAGGGCTGCCTATCGGTATTTTCGCTGGTCTGAAACCAGGTGGCATCGCAGATTATTTCGCGACAATATTCACTATTTCTACACTCGGGATACCAAACTTTATCCTCGGATTGCTTCTTCTTTGGCTCATTGGTGTCCATTTACATTTATTGCCTATTTCGGGACGCGTCGGCGTGAACGAGAATCCCATCGAAGCTATGCGCTTCCTTATTCTCCCGACGATAGCCGTGGGGTCTTCACTGGCGTCAGTGCTTGCTAGATTCGTCAGGGCCTCAATCCAGGAAGTAATGAACCAAGACTATGTGAGGACTGCACGTGCGAAGGGGCTAAAAGAAGCTAGTGTGGTTCTCAGGCACGCGTTGCGGAACGCATTAATACCTTTAATTACTGTGGCGGCGCTGCAGGTCGGAGGACTGATCACAGGAGCTATCGTTGTGGAGGTGGTCTTCTCACGACCTGGTTTTGGTAGCCTCATCGTTGGAGCGGTGACCGGGCGCGACTACGTGATGATTCAAGCCATGCTCGCAGTATTCGTTGGTATTTTCACCTTTGCAAATATGCTTGCCGATATTGCTTACGGGCTTGTTGATCCGAGAATTAGGGTGAGGTGATCGCGTGAGAGACCAATCGCAACTATCGCAAGGCAGAGTCTACGAATGGCGTCATTCTTCCCAGGTATTTGATGTGATGTACAGGGTGATTACTGAGCGAAGAGGTCAGGTCGCACTCTTCATAATATTCATGCTTATAGCAGGCGCCGTTTCATCTACGATCGTCTCTCCGTATCACTATAGTGAGCAAATTAGAGGGGTCCGACTAATACCACCATCATGGGCCCATCCTTTTGGCACGGATGATTTAAATAGAGATATGTTCGTGAGGACGTTGTATGGCCTGCGTATTTCTCTCGGCGTCAGCTTTGGTGCGGTAACAGTTGGTGCTGTGATCGGGGTGACCTTAGGTTACTTTGCCGGTTACTTCGGCGGTTTGCTCGAGAGCATCATTATGCGCGTACTAGACGCAATGTTGGCGTTTCCCGGTATTCTAACGGCCATTGCGGTGCTCGCTGTGCTTGGGACTGGCCTGATGGAGGTATCCTTGGCAATTGGGATTGGAGCTATTCCGGTATTTGGGCGACTTGCTCGCGGTCAATTGCTGCAAGAAAAGAATCGCGACTATGCCCTTGCAGCACAATCGCTTGGTGCCAATCCCCTGCGAATCGTATTGCGCCATATCGCTATCAATACTCTCCCACCCCTTCTGGTGCAGGCGGCTTTATTTATGTCTGCGGCTGTAATAACCGAGGCTAGTTTGAATTTCCTCGGCATGGGAGCTTCTCCCCCAATTCCCACTATTGGGATCTTGCTGTCTGACGCTCGACGTTGGCTCACAAGCGGCGCATGGTGGTTTATTTTATTTCCCACCCTGATGCTGTCGTGCTTGCTGATTGCGCTTAACTTCCTTGCCGATGCTCTTCTCGAGGCAACGAATCCTTACGCACGTAATCGATAGTACTCGTCGTTAACTTTTCTTTAGGCTGGATGAATAGATGTCGCCGACGTTTCCTTTAACAAGTCGGCCACCGCTTTCATAAACCTGAATCTCAACATCGACCGTATGAATAGTGCCGGTGAAATAGAAGGGGGCATCGTAGCTTGTCGTTGCCGGTGAAAGTTCATCGCCACCGATTGATGCTCCAGCTCCCGAACCGCCGAGCCCACGCATAATCAACGGGATGCCCAAAGTTCCTACCTGAGTGCCATCAACAAGCAGCGTGACCTTGCCTTCACCACCAATTCCTTCTCCTTCGAATCGGACAGTAACGGTGCATCTTCCCACTGGCAGTTCAGTTTCCGATGACCCGGTCAATATTTCCGTGAAGCAGTTATAGTCGAAGTGAAGTCTGTTATTTTTGACATAGATACTCAACCCTGACGTATGAGATCCGCGCGCAAAAAGAACTCCTTCTACGCTAGAGTCATTACGTTCAATTTCGGCATCAAAAGTCCATTCGCCCATTCCCAATGGTGGAGCGATGCTTCCTGGAAGTCGACTTACTGGAGGTGTGTAGTGGTACTTCAATCCATCATGAATGCCGCCTGGTCTTTTGCTGATGCCAGTGAGCTGGAAACTTCGGTCGTCGATTGGCAGCACTCCGTTCTTACCGGCTTCAACCCACCACAAATCGATCAGTTCTCTGAGCTTTTCGGGCTCAGTCTCTGCCAAGTTGTTGCACTCTGAGAAATCTTCGTCGAGATGATACAGTTCCCATTCCTCGTCGCTGATAGGATCATTTTTGATGTGCCGGGCAACAGCTTTCCAGCCATCTGCCCAGATAGCTCTATGACCAAACATCTCGAAATACTGTGGTCCTCTATCAGCAGGCACATCTGGATTTTCAAATGTATACGCAAAGCTATTGTCTGGAATAGGCATTTGTGGATAACCCTGATATGAATCTTTCGGGGTGATATTTAGGACGTCGAGAAGGGTTGGGACGATATCCGTTACGTGTGTGAACTGATGTCGCACACCCCCCGTATTTTTGATGCCATCAGGCCAATGGACGAGTAGAGGGTCTCGTACTCCTCCAGCATGTGTGGTGCTCTTATACCATTTCAGCGGGGTATTCCCTGCTTGAGACCAACCCCAAGGATAATTGGGATCACTTTTTGGCGTTCCGATATCAGGGAGAACATCATCAATATTGTCTAGGTCGTCGAGGTGTGGGTGTGAATATCTCTCACCGGCGGAAACACCTTGTGGTCCCCCCTCTTGACTGGCTCCATTGTCGGCCATGAGGCAGATAATAGTGTTATCGATTTCTCCAGCCTGATCCAAATAAGTAACTAGGCGTCCAATTTGATCATCTGTATGATCCAAAAAGCCCGCGAAGGCTTCCTGAAGTTTGCACGCGAGTTTCTTGGCTCCATCGGAAAGATCATCCCAAGCATCAACGCCTGGATTCCTCGGAGCTAATTGAGTACCTTCTGGGATTATTCCCGACTCAGTTTGTCGGCTAAACCATTCATCACGAACTGCATCCCAGCCCTGGTCGAACTTCCCCTTATATTTATCAATGTACGGCTGCGGTGCCTGGTGAGGCGAGTGAGTTGCACCGAAAGCAAGATAAAGAAAGAACGGCTGATTTGGATAGATTGACTTGTTGTTTCGTATGAAATCGATTGAATGGTCAATTAAATCTTCATTGAGATGGTAGCCTTCTTCCGGGGTTTTTGGAGGGTTGATGTGATGATTATCCTCCGTCAGGTCAGGATAGAATTGGTCAGTCGCTCCTCCAAGGAATCCGTAGTATCGATTGAATCCGCGCTGCAGCGGCCAGTCAGTGAATGGACCAGCAGCGGATCTCTCTTCTTTCGGATTGAGATGCCATTTCCCTACCGCGAACGTGGCGTATCCCTCATCACGTAGCATTTCGCTCAGTGTTGCAGCATGACGCGTAACCGCTGCCCGCATATTTGGGAATCCCGGGTCATAATCGGCAATTCCTCTCATTCCAACTGCATGATGATTACGACCAGTGAGCAGGCTCGCTCGCGTAGGTGAACACAGTGCAGTGGTATGGAAATTCGTATATTGCAGTCCACCTGCTGCAAGCTTGTCTATATTAGGCGTGTCAATTGTCGAACCGTAACATCCAAAGTGTCCAAAGCCGGTATCGTCAAAAAGCATGACCACAACGTTCGGTGTTTTCCCATCATGACTGGCCGGTATTGGAGGCCACCAAGGATCGGACTCCTTGATAGTCTTCCCTATTTTTCCCTGAAATTCTGGTTCTTGGGTCATCTAAA
>CAXGQC010000058.1:0-8001 GCA_964011795.1 uncultured bacterium
CACTTGAAAACTTGATCACTACAAGTACACTGGGGCTAGAGGTGTACTACTACAACAGTCGGTAGTACTAAATTTGGAGGAAACATATGGGCGCCCTTGAGAGCATGCGCGTACTTGATATGACACAGTATGAGGCAGGAACTTCATGCACCCAGGCTTTGGGCTTTATGGGTGCAACGGTCACAAAAATTGAGCGGCCAGGAACAGGTGACCCAGGACGAGGAGTTGCCCGTGGCACAGATAATGCGCCTTATTTCCTGAACTGGAATTCAAACAAAAGAAGTATTGCTCTGGATCTGCAATCTGAGCGTGGACGTGATTTGTTGCTCGAAATGGTCCCGCACTATGACGTGTTTGTAGAGAACTATGGGCCCGGAGTTATCGAGAAACTTGATATTGGTTATGACGTAATGAGCAGTATTAATCCAGGGATAATTTACGCTCGGTTGAAGGGGTTTGGACTATCCGGTCCTTATTCTGATTACAAGTCCTATGACATGATTGCTCAGGCAGCTGGCGGCGCTTTTTCAGTGACCGGCGAGGCAGATGGTCCACCAATGAGGCCAGGGTACTGCGTCGGTGATAGTGGAACTGGCATGCAACTTGCTTTTGCCATAACGTCAGCGTTCGTTCATAAACTTGAGACGGGTAAGGGGCAAGAAATAGAGATATCGATGCAGGAGGCTCTTACATACTACATGCGCACTCCAATCGCCAATCGTTCGAACTGGGGAAAAGAAGTTGTCCCGAGAAGCGGAAATCGAGCAGTTGTCCCTACCGATCTTTTCCCCTGCAAGCCGTTCGGTCCAAATGACTGGGTGTACATCATGGTGCAGACGTCACGTATGTGGGACACATTTTGTACCGTACTGGATCGTCATGATTTCTTGACGGATCCCCGATGGCAGGACGTTGAAGGTCGTCGTGAAAATGGAGACTCACTTTACGCGGAGGTTAGTAAATGGACTAGCCAACGCACTAAGAAAGAAGTTATGTCAGAGCTAGGTGCTGCAGGTGTTCCTTGTTCGGCCGTCCTTGATACGGTTGACTTGTTCAACGATCCACACCTTCTGGAAAGAGATTTCATTAAAACTGTGCCACATCCCACCGAAGGCGATCTCACGCTCCTTGGATTTGCTCCTCGGATGTCCGAGCATGAAATCGAGTTCAGAGCTGCACCTTTGCTTGGGCAGCACACAGCTGAAGTGCTACAAGAAGATCTTGGTATGAACCATGATGAAGTCGAGAACCTAGTATCAGAGGGTGTGGTTGCAGAGCCTCCCCGAGATCTCTCAGAGATTCCTACGGGTGCTCCCAACAGATACTAGTGTGAGGGCATCAGTTCACTAGTAGCTTAGTCTCGTCTATCTGGTATAGATCACGGACATTCTCCCAGACCATTTTATCTCTGGAAGCATCAGGTACTCCCTCCATGATGGTGTTCAGTATGTCCATTGAATTCGGCCAGATTGAATCATGATGGGGATAATCATTACCCCAGAGCAGATTTTCTGGTCCTAGGTGATCTAGTGTTCGCAGTCCGACTTCATCATCTTCAAATGTAATCATGAAATTTCTTTTGAAATATTCGCTTGGCAGCATGGTGAGATCGGGTGATGCAGCTGTTCGCGAACGATAAAATGCATGATCCCATCGCTGTAACGTGTGAGCTACCCAACCAGTCTCCCATTCGGCAACAACGAACTTCAGGTTAGGGTGCCTTTCGACGACTCCAGAAGTAACAATATTACTCACGGAATTCCATATTGCTGCGTGTGAAAGAGTGTATGCAACGATAGGATCCCAATGCTGTGGCAAAGCCATCGGCCAGTCAGACCCGCTAAAGATATGCATAGTGAGTGGAAGGCCAATCTCATTTGCGGCTTCCCAAAACGGCTCGTAGTAGGGATCGCTGTAGGGTCGGTCTATTGGTGCGGTACAAGGGATGGCGACGCCTTTAACTCCCATCTTGGCCGCGCGGTGCAGTTCACTAACTGCTAAATCAACGTCTCTCAGGGGTACGCAACCGATTCCGATCAGTCGATTGGGATTGGGGCTGCAATAATTAACAATCCAGTCGTTATAGTTTTGGAACACGGCATTTGTGACCTCTATATCCTCTACCGAGTATGTAAGGAGATTAATGCTTGGATACATGACCTCACCTACGATGCCGTCAACCGTTTGTTCGTCCAGACGGGCAACAGGGTCACGAACTCCAGGGTTCATTCCGTCCCACCCGAGTTTTATTCGCTCATGGGTTTCCGGATCGTCGAGGCTATGGCCAGCAATTCCCCATCTGCCCACCGGCACCACTCGGTCGAGAGCGGGCCAAGCAATCCATACACCATCTCTATCTTTCCATCCATCAACAGGGCGTGGGGCCCGATCACCAAATCGGTCTATGAGGCCGTCGAATACCTCTGGTGGTTCAACAACGTGCGAGTCGCAGGAATAGTAGATTGTCATAGTTATGCCCCCTTTTGCATATGAAATCACCCCAAGTGTATTGGATAGGTCAAGGAATTACAAAAGTGGAGAAAGCTATGCGCACCCAAGTGCTGTAGCTAATTCATGAAAGTCATGCGTAACGTAATCGAAGGGAAGATCTGGATCGAAGTTCTTCCCCCCATCGGGGCCCATCTCGTCGGGCCGGAACACATACGCAGTTTTAAAGCCAATAGCTTGCGCGGCTTTCAGGTCACCCTCGTGTGCGGCAACCATCAGTATTTGCTCGGGCTTTAGATCCAATAATTTTGCCGCATTTCTGTAGCAATCTGGAGTGGGTTTAAAGCTACCAACGATCTCAGCGGAAAGTATTACATCCCAGTGAAGTTCGGCAAATTTTGCCATATTGGTGAGCAGTGCAACATTGCCGTTTGATAGGGTGCTTATAACAAAGTTGGTTTTTAGTCTGTCTAGACCAGTACTAGAATCCGGCCAGGGATGCAGACGGTGCCAAGCCTGATTTAGGTGTCTCACAGCCTCAGTGTTATTCTCCACAGGGAAATCGAGTTCATGAAGTAGTATTTCTAACATTCGTAAATGTAGTTGGTCAGCTGTTTGAAAAGGTAAGGATTGTTCAGACACAAGTTTAATGCCACCGATATATCCTTCGATACGCCATCTATCAGCAATGCCTGCCCAATCGGCAGTAAGGGCATATTCTTCTCCGAATCGACTGAGTTCCCCAATGATCGAGGAACGCCAATCAACGACGGTTCCGAATACGTCGAAAGTTAATGCCTTGATTTCAGCACTAGATTCAATGGACATAAATGCTCCTTAATGTATTGCTATATATATCTTTCATTTTTTGGCGGTTCGTGTCTGGTTGATCGATTTGGTCGGAGAAATGTTTTACCGATTTGATTCAATATCCCTATGATTAATGCAGCAGCTAGCGCTGACCCGATTCCTTTAATTTCAAATGCCAATCCTAGTGAACTGGAGACAGAGGAAGCCAGTAGGAGCATTAACGCATCTATCACAAAGATGGCGAGTCCAAAAGTGAGTATCACTAGACAAAAAGACAGGGCCACCGCCACAGGGCGCAGGACGAGTTGGACGAGACCTAATACCGCAGAGGCAGCAAGTAGTGATAAATAATCACCAATCAGCACGCCTGATAACAGTAAATCCGATAGCCACAGCCCAGCCACGATCGATGCAAATCGTACACTTAGACTTTTTGCACTGGACGGGTCAACCGAGTTGCCGCCTATTCGCCACACAATTGGTCGTGTGTGCATGAGACGCCCTTACTCATCGGTACAAAACTATAGGTCTAGATTCCTGTCCAGTTTGGTGTCCGTTTTTCACTGAAGGCAATTGGCCCCTCTTTTTGGTCTGGTGAGGAATTGTGCCTGTTAAGCCAATAGAATGATCTACTCATCGCAGATTCTAGAGGGATTTCAAGCCCTTGCATTGCACCTTGTTTGGAGCCTCGTACAGAGAGTGGTGCACATTCCAAGATCTCATTGGCCCAATTTTCTGCGACAGTCATGAGATCATCATGCGGTACTACTTCATTCACAAATCCATATTCCTTACCAGTCGCGGCATCTAAATTGCGACCAGTCAAAATCATGCCCATGGCAAGTTTCTGAGGGATCTGTCTTGGGAGCCTGTGAATTCCACCAGCTCCAGCGTATAACCCGACTCTAGGTTCTGGCAGACCAAAACGCGCATTCTCTGACGCGATGATGATGTCAGACGCTAGTGCCATCTCGAATCCACCACCCATAGCCCAGCCGTTGACTGCGGCTATTACAGGTTTATGCAGATCGAATCGACTCGTGATACCGCCGAAGCCACCCTGTCGTGCAACGATCCCAGGCTCGAGTCGCCCGACTCCCGCTGCTTGAGCTTTCAAATCATTTCCTGCAGAGAAGGATCGTGATCCCGCACCAGTTAAAATAGCAACCCAGAGATTATCGTCCTCTTGGAAGTCATCCCAAAGAGCAGCTATTTCGTGTGAGGCAGCAGGATGAAGGGCATTCATAACCTCTGGCCGATTAATAGTTATAAAGGCTACGTGTCCTTTCTTTTCATACAGGGCGTATTCGGTGGTGGGTGTTGCCATTGCTAGTCTCCTTATATATTTCTTGGCACAGCTTAAGGCATATCACCTTAATATTTCAGCTCTTTGTGGTTTCTTTTTCTTCCTTGTACTTCCTGGTAGATCGATCCTGACGGCACAAGCCTTATATTCTGGGATGCCGCTAGGCGGGTCAAGAGCATCATTAGTGAGGATGTTCGCTGCGACGCCTTCGAGAGCTACGAACGGAACGAAGATGTCGCCGCGTTGCATTCTTTCGACGACATGAACTTGGGCTATGATTTCGCCGCGTCGTGAGCTTATCTGTATATCTTCACCGTCTGATATCTCTAGTTGTCGTGCATCATCAGGATGTATATCGACTGTCACGACTGGTACCTTCTTGAGGAGATTTGGGACCTCTCTCGTAATAGCACCGGTATGCCAGTGGTACAGAGATCTCCCTGTTATTAGATTGAAAGGATATCTGCGACTAGGTAGTTCGGCTGCTGGAGGCCCCTGGTCTACCGCGATAAATAACCCGCGGCCTCTCGGGAAGTCTGTATCGAAGAGTCGTTTAGTACCGGGATGTCCGTCATCAGGGCAGGGCCACTGTATTCCGCCTTCACGCTCTATTCGGTCGTGTGATATGCCACCAATGATCGGTGTGAGCGATGCCATTTCGTCAAATATCTGCGCAGAGTCTTGATAGTCAAATTGTGTTGACGGGCGTTCGAGTCTTTTCATTACCCGGCGTGCAATATCTGCAGTGATGTCCCAGTCATGGCGGGTATTTCCTATAGGTTCGATAAATTGCCTGGTGAGTTGTACGCGTCGTTCAGAATTTGTGAAAGTACCTGATTTTTCGGCAAACGATGTTGCTGGTAGTACAACATCAGCTATTTCTGCCGTTTCATGCATAAATAGGTCTTGCACCACCAAAAAGTTCAATCGGTTAAATGCTTCCCGTGCATGACTCAAGTACGGATCTGAAACCAAAGGATTTTCTCCTATTACATACATCGTAGTTAGAGTTTCATCCAGCATCTTTTCAATCATCCGAGTTGACTGCAGTCCATTCGTTCGAGGAATCAGCGACTCCCAGGCATGCTCCCATTTTTCGTGGGTATCTCCACCAATGGCTTCATACCCAGGGAATATATTGGGGAGACAGCCAGAGTCCGAGCAACCCTGTACGTTATTTTGTCCTCTGAGGGGTGATATTCCACTTCCGGGCTTTCCCACTTGGCCAGAGCTGAGCGCAAGGTTTATTAGTGCGCGTGCATTATCAGAACCGTTCGTATGCTGTGTGACACCCATACCCCAGATGAGACAAGACCCTCTTGGATTTCCCGAAGCATCCGGTGATGGATTGGCATAAAGGAAAGCAGCCTTTCTGATATCAGCGACTGGCACTCCCGTTATTTCCTCAGAGTCTTCCAAGGAAACTGCGAGAATTGATTCACGCCACGAGTCGAATCCTTCTGTCCTCGCAGCAATAAATTCTTGGTTTTCGAGGCCTTCCTCAAGGACTACACGCGCAATCGCGTTAAATAATGTGACGTCAGTTCCTGATTTTGGTTGTAGATGCAGAGTTGCTGATTCGCATAGATCGATCTTGATAGGATTGACCACGATTAGACTTGCGCCGTGTTCTTCAACAGCCATCCTGATTCTTGATCCGACAACCGGATGGTTCCGTCCGGTATCGCTTCCAACTACAAGAAGGGTGCCAGCATTGTCATAATCTTCGTAGGAGTTTGAGGTTGCCCCTGAGCCGATCTGTTCCATCAAAGCAACGACTGATGGCGCGTGGCACAAGCGCGAGCAGTGATCAATGGAGTTAGTTCCCATGACAGACCGGACAAATTTTTGCATGACGTAGCCGTCTTCGTTACTTGCTTTTGCTGAAGCGATCCCACCGAATGTTTCAGATGGTTTGGTTGGATCTGTGGATACAACTGAAGCAAATTTGTCAGCTATTAGGTCTAATGCTTCGTCCCATGAACTCTCCGTAAGTTTTCCATTCTTGCGCACCATAGGTTCTGTAAGGCGTCGGGGCGAGTCCACATAGTCAAGGCCGAATCGTCCCTTCACACAGGTCATTCCGGCCGATGATCCATTTTCAGGTACACCGTCAACCCACAGAATTTCGTTTCCTTTTGTGTGCACTCTCAGTCCACACCCCACTCCGCAGTATGGGCAGGTCGTTTCAGTTACTGTGTTGTTCTGAGCTGTTTGGAAGATTCTGTTTGGTTTATCAGAGGTATTTTTAGCGGATATGACTGGAAGCTCAAGGCTGCTGTTGAGTGCTCTAGGAGCATATTGGTTCACGCCTACTAGGGCGCTTGTCGGGCATTGTGAGACACACTGTCCACAAGAAGTGCAGGTTGAATCCTCCCAGACTGCATCAAATGCGGATCCGATTACTGCGTTTTGCCCTCGACCATTAATACCTATTGCGCCTATATGTTGGGTATCTTGGCAGGCGTCAATGCATCTTCCGCAGAGGATACAATCAGCCATGTTGAAACTAAAAAAAGGATTAGAATTATCAACCCTCTGACGGGGAGCAGGGACATAGGTTGATTTTTCGAGATCATGTCGAGATGCATGAAGTGTGGCTAATCCCTTTCCTTTTCCGTCCGACGACATGCCAAGTGTTAAATCAAGTACTCCTCTGCGAACTCGTATCGATTTGTCGCTGTTTGTGAGTATTTCCTGACCGTCAATTGCTGGTGTGTGGCATGCCGCAGTGAGACGAGGACTACCTGAGATTTCGACGAGGCATGTGCGGCACGCGCCCAACGGTTCGCGGGCGTCAGGCTTGCAAAGATGCGGTAGCGTACCCTCCGCAGTTTTGATTGCGTCCAGTAGAGAGGAACCCTCAGGAACTTCAACCAGTTGGCCATCGATTTGGAGTTTTGGCACGCTTAACGCTCCAGTTTTTTGTAGATTACAATATTAACAAGGGTAAGTTTATCAGCTATGTGCCGGCGAAATTAAGTCACTGGATGCCTTAGATCAGCCTCTGGAATTGAGGTACGTTAGGATGCTGGACAGGAAGGACATGAAATGTCAGAAAAAAAAGTTAAATTAGATGGTGAACCGTTCTATCGAATCGATGTTGAAGAGGCGAAACGCATGATCGACAACGAAGATGTACAGGTGATTGATGCAAGGGAAATGCATGAACACGCGGAAGGACACGTTCCCGGTTCATTGAGGATTCAGCATATGGCTGTGCTGGCTAATGCTGAAAAACTCGTTACAGATAAACCAATTTTATTTATTTGTAAAAGTGGACAGCGGTCTGCAGTCGCCGCAGAATTCGCAGCGTCACTCGGTCTTGAGGACTTGTATAACGTTGAAGGCGGACATGAGGCCTGGGCTGAAGCTGGATACCCGATGGAGTCCTAGTTTTGGTGAATTCCACCAATCCTTGTTGCGTCCAATAGCTT
>CAXGQC010000059.1:0-7941 GCA_964011795.1 uncultured bacterium
TCCTTTAAATTCGATGGTCCTCGTACAGCTACGATTCAAGTAAACGAGAAAGCATCTCGCTATAAAAATAATGTCGTCTTCGATTTCTCGCGAGATGGCATCCTAAGATCGATCGAGGAAACATTGGAAAGGTTGCAGCTCGATTACATCGACATTGCATATATCCACGATCCTGATGATCACTACAATCAGGCTTTAAATGAGTCGTTCCCAGCGCTTGCTGAACTAAAATCTCAGGGCATGATTAAGGCAATTGGCGCGGGCATGAATGAGTGGGAGATGCTTTCTAAGTTTGCGGTGGAGGTAGACGTTGACTGTTTTTTACTTGCTGGGAGATACACACTCCTTGATCAGTCAGCACTAGATACCCTACTCCCCATATGTGAGCAACAAAATATTAGTTTGATTTTGGGTGGTCCCTATAACAGTGGTATCTTGGCATCCGATCTCGCATCTGACACTACGTACTTCTATGACCCTGCTCCAGCAGAGATCGTTTCCAAAGCTAAACAAATTAGAGACGTGTGCGATCAGTTTGGTGTGCCACTGAAGGCTGCAGCTCTCCAGTTCGGTTTATTACATCCAGCGGTGGCTTCGACCATACCTGGTCCAAGTACGCACATCGAGGCCTCAGAGAACGTGGAAATGAGCACTTTCCCAATTGATCGAAACATGTGGCAGGAACTGAAATCAAAGAATTTAATTGATTCCAACTGTCCTACATAAGAGTCTCGTTGTTGAAACAATCAGCCTGCTACTCCTCGTGAATGCCGTTTACTATACTGAGCACACGGTGAGGCTAGAGAACCAAATATTCCCGACGGTGCCTGACCTCTTTAAACACCATATACATAAGGATCAACATGAAAATCACAGATATTACAGTTAACCGGATTCGGTCTCCACAAGAAGAAAATGCGAGGGCTTTCGTGGGCACACCCGGAAGACTACTTCTCCAAATTCACACAGATGAAGGCATTACTGGAATTTCAGAATCAAGCCGCAACATAAAAGTGGTCAAAGCGTATGTAGATGAACTAATAAAACCCCTACTCATAGGTACAGATCCATGTAGGCCACGAAAGATTTGGGAATTACTGACTCTGGGCGAGGGACAGCAGGCAACTAGATTTCCCTCACAAATAGTAGGTTCAATCGATGTGGCGATCTGGGACATAATGGGCAAGGTCGCGAACATGCCAATCTATCAATTACTTGGGGGAGCTCGCCGGACGAGCATACCTCTCTACTGGAGCAGAGGTAACGGTTGGAGCAAATCTCCCGAAGAAATGCTGGATGAGATTCAGGAAGGATATGACAAAGGGTATCGCGCATTCAAAATAAGGATGGACTGGCGTGACTACAGACAGGACGCCGATCCAAAAAAGGACTTTGCGCTCTTTGAGAAGTGTCGTGAGTGGCTCCCAGATGATTGCCCACTCAGTTTTGATGCGAACTGCGGTTATTCAGTGCCTACCGCAATAGAACAAGGTCGGAAATTTGAGGAGCTCGGAATTGCACACTTCGAAGAGCCTTTACCGCAATATGATTTGCCCGGTCTGAAACAAGTCGTAGATGCCCTTGATTGTTCAGTATCTTCTGGAGAGCAAGAGACATCTTCGTGGAGGTTTAGAGATCTAATGATCTTGGGGAACCCTGACATCCTGCAGCCAGACGTTACAAATGTGGGCGGTTTGTCTGAAATGATTCGAGTGTATGAAATGGCAGCAATTCATAACAAAATCGTCATGCCGCATAGTCCAAGTGTCGGCGCAAATTCCATGGCAAGTCTTCACCTCTATTCGACTGTTACCAATGCGGTTAGACCTCACGAGTTTTCCGAGGAATTCACTGTTCCAGCTGAAGAACTCGCGAAACTATATAAAGAGCCAGTCATACCAGAAAACGGAACTATCTCACTCCCGGATCGACCAGGTCTGGGATTGGAACTTGATCCACAGGCGTTGGAAGCATTCATCGTGGAGTAGCTGGGCCTAGACTGGATACGCTACAGTCCGCCATTTCACTCCACATATTTCCAGTGAGTCAAATTTCCGTCTTCCGGGCGCTTCCCATAGATCTACGCCTATCACACCTGTGCGCCCGTCTCGAGATTCGACGAAACGCATGGTTTGAAAATCGGCCAATTGTAATACGGTCGGATCGTCATGGACTAAAGAGCAGCCAGCGCCTAAACCATTGACCCAGCGTAAGCAAATTTCTGCAGGATCTATATCTCTACAAGCAATTTCCACTGCAGCAAAACCAGTGGTCACTCCACCATGAGGTCTTGAATCAACATCATTTTGCCATGTATTCCCAGCCGGATAATACGTTCCTTTGTTTTGAGGAAACGAGTCCTGCCCGGGCCAGTTCTCCTGTATTTCCGCCAAAGTACCAAAGTCACGTGGGTGAAATTGGACATTAATACCAGACACGGTGTCTGGCTGCTTTGTAAGAGGAGTTCCCAATTCATAAGGACCTGATTTAACACCCGCCAACCCCGACCCCGGCTCCCCGTCACAGATATTCCAACTTCCGGCCACGATACCAGTGCCCGAGCCTTGAACGGACATAGTCTGGGAGGCTACCGCAACGTCAGGCACTTGGACGATTGCCATGTAGCCGCAGTCACCGTTTCGTTCCAATAATCTGGTTTGCGTCGTAGATTTTGCCCAGGCCTGATCAGACGGAGACACGGTTTCCAGGAAGGTATCGCCCAAACGAATATGTGTATTAGTCAAATCACCACCAGCCGCCATCCTCGGATCACGGAACACGACAGGTGCGTCGAACGCGGCACTCAACATCCCCGACGTCCACTCCAAGTCATTAGCAAGTAGGCAAATTTGTCTCAATCGGAGTGCAGTACTAACAGTCATAACTTATCCCTTTACCACTAGATGATGTACGCAGATTATCTACTAGACGGATATCACGCGAATTCAGTCCCAGTGTACGTGCCAAGGTGTGAGTATCAGTAACACCCTGATATGCTCCAATGTGCTGCCCAAGGTCTACAGCTGAAACCTTTTGAAAGCACCATAAAAGATTCGAGTATCCTGAGGAAAGAAATATGATCGTCAGCCTAGAAACCCTGAAAACACGTATCCACGGTGTCGTACTAAATAAAGGCGAACAGGGGCATGTTATTGACGGCCTAATATCAAAATTAGAATCACTGCCAGAGAGCTACGATGAGCTACTAGAATTTGCGAATGGGTTATCTGATCTCCCCGTCCGGGCCGACTGGCCCTATATAGAACCCAACGGTATCGAAGATATCTGGGAAGAGTCCGATCGAAGCCGGCATACAGGAACCGTGGCAAGTATTGATTTAGAGGAGAGCGCCCAGCGAGTAGAATCAGCTTTCCTCGGTTCCGTCGCTGGCTGTGTTCTGGGCAAACCTCTGGAAGTAATGCTCAGTGGTCACGAGATCAGGAGTGCACTGGAAGCTATGGGCGATTGGCCTCTAGATAAGTACGTATCCAAACGAATCGAAGACTTTCTCCCGAGAGTACATAATTCATTCCCAGAAACGGCTCGCGAATTTATCCAACACGTAGCCCCCGATGACGACATCAACTACACCATCATGGGGATGCTCATCCTGGAAGGGTATGGCAGTGGCTTTACACATGACAACGTGCAGGATCTCTGGCTGAAGCATCTCAACTTCCAGACTACATTTGGGCCAGAGCGAACCACCCTCTTACGCGCCGGTACCGAATCTCTTGATAGATTCAATCTTGCATCATTCCTAGAGAAAGGTGGAACTGGTCGCAGAGAGCCAGTTAAAGCACGACCTGGTCATTTATCAGTGTTCAATGACTTCCTCAATCCTGGAGATGAGCTCTGTGGAGCGGCAATACGCGCCGACGCATACGGGTACGCGTGTCCCGGCAGACCGCAAGACGCAGCGAATATGGCTTGGATGGACGCGAGTTTTACACACAACAGAACTGGCATCTACGGAACTATGTTTATTGCTTCGGCTATCGCGATGGCTCAAGTGACAGACGATCGAATACAGATAATCGAAACGGCTCTGCAATACGTCCCGCAGCGAAGTCGGTTCCATGAACGCGTGTCTGCCTGTCTGGAAGTTGTCAAAGCCGCAGACTCCTGGGAGCAAGCGTACGATCGAATAAGTGATGAGTACGGGGAATACGGACATTGCCGGATATATCAAGAAACTGGGATGCTCATAAACACACTGAATTTTGCGGAAGACGTCGGACATGGCATCTGCATTCAGGTCAGTCAGGGAGCTGATACTGATAGCTACGGAGCCTCGGCTGGTTCACTACTCGGTGCGTACTTCGGACCGGGCCATCTCGATAGCTCATGGATAGAACCTTTTAACGATGATATTCATTCAGGTATGGCATGGTTCTTCGAGCGGTCGCTCTCTACACTCGCCGCCAGGATGGGTGAATTACCCAAACAGATCATGCCTGAACTTCTAAAGAAGAACTGAACGAGGTCAGCTCACGCTCGGCTGGTGTGATTTCAGAAACTTGCGTGCGTGTTTAACTGCTTCCTCTACGTGCTCTTCAGAATCTTTCCATGGATAAATCGTCAATTCAGAGTTTGGAGCAAGGTCAGCAACTTCCATAGCGGTGGCATAGGGATGAGCCGGCACATTATCCGGCGCTATCAGCATCGGGGTCTGGACTGAACCTACAAAGTCTCTCGACACGGTAAATACGAAATCTGCACGGTCGGTATACATATTCGTCAAAAATTCATGGATTTCTTCCATATCTATATCGGAACGCTTTTCACAGAGAGGAGGTCCCCATCCCTTAATGTTGTTTTGATAGAACAGATCTGGATATTCGGGGCTGTAACCACTTGGCTGCATGAGCGCAGCAGCTACGATGCGTTCTGGTGCTAGCCGAATTAAATTATGAATCATTGGGCCCCCAATACAAAAACCCAACACAAGGAATTTCTCTATGCCAAGATGATCCATGAGCCCTAGCTGATCATGGGAAAAACCATCCCACGGATGCTCAACATCCAAAGGGCCCGTTGACCCCCCGAGCGGCGCGTTCCGAAGATCCGAACTAATACAACGAAAGTCATCTCTATATGTCACCATCGGATTAAATGGCACAGCGGTGTCGAGTGCTGCCATGGTCGAATTGAGTCCGCCACCAGGGATAATCAAAAGTGGAAATCCGGAACCAACTTCTTCATAAGCTATCCGCACTGAATCTCGCTCGTAAAATGGCATACTGTTATCGTCCCCAAAGCTGTAGTTAGAACTGTCGGAATGGCAGCATAACAGTTGCGGCGAGAAAATTAACGATCAAAGGGAATTGTGTTTTATGAGTCAACTCTTTCAACCGCTCAAAATCGGCCAAGAGACAATGAAAAACCGCTTCATGCTGGCACCGCTTACAAACTGCCAAAGTAACGACGACGGGACATTGTCAGATGAGGAATTCAAGTGGCTGACAATGAGAGCTGAAGGTGGTTTTGGACTGACGATGACCTGCGCAGCACATGTCCAGGCAGTGGGACGAGGCTTTCCTGGTCAGCTCGGTATCTTCGGCGATAACCAGTTAGATGGATTGACCAGACTAGCCTCAGCGATAAAGTCACATGACAGCATCGCTATCGCTCAGCTTCATCACGCTGGCATGCGAAGTCCACATGATTTGATCGAGGGGCCACCTGTCTCCGCATCTGACGACGAAGAAACTGGTTCACGAGCCCTCTCGACCGATGAGGTAAAACAAGTGATTACAGACTTCATTTCAGCTGCTATCCGAGCGGAGCGTGCCGGCTTTGATGGTGTTGAACTGCACGGTGCACATGGCTATCTTATTTGTCAATTCCTCAGTAGTGAGATCAATCACCGGACGGATGAATACGGGGGGACACTTGATAACAGGGCTCGTGTCCTCACTGAAATCATCGACGGAATTCGTGACAACTGTGCCTCGGAGTTTCTTCTCGGTGTGAGACTCTCACCTGAACGTTTCGGCATGGATCTCACAGAAATCAAAACTCTTTCTGAACAAATCATGTTGAGTGGCAATATTGATTTTCTTGATATTTCACTGTGGGACTCATTCAAAGAACCGAACGAAGAAGCGTTCAAGGGAACGTCACTCCTCTCACATTTCGCAAATTTAGATCGAGGCGACGTCAAGCTAGGTGTCGCTGGGAAAATTAGCACTCCTTCCGACGCAGAGGAAATTATGTCTCAGGGTGTTGACTGGATAATGCTTGGGCGTGCAGCAATTATTAATCATGATTTTCCGAACCAGCAGCAAGCTAATCCTGACTTCACCCCAACAGCACTTCCTGTCTCCCCGTCTTATCTGAATAATGAAGGGTTGTCAGACAACTTCGTCGAATATATGAGACGTTGGAAAGGCTTTGTGACCGACTGATTGACCGAAAATGCTAGCTTTTTCGAGCGTCAATGAAACTTTTAACAAAAAATATCATGGCCAAAGCTGAGGTCACTATCATCACAAGCACCCGAGCTAAACCGGCACCACCAGAATCGATCGATGTCGGTAAACGCATGCCGATAAGAGCCAGCAAAATAATCAAGGTCAGAAGAATCGCCACATGCGAGACCAACTTATTTAAATCTGGCCTCCTGCTCGATATGAGATAACAAATAAAAAGTACTATTCCAAATGCCACTGGTATTAAAGCAGTGGCAGAGGAGACGGCGAAATACCCCCAGATGCCCATAATCATCAACGAAAGGGAATTTAGAAGATTTGCACTCGATGCGTTCATGGTGGCTATTACCTTTCTCTCGCTGTAAGCACTGATAAAATCCTCTTGATCATACCAAGTAGTTTGGAAAGGCTCATATAGCTGTCTGGTCTAGCTCTGTTCATCCGCTTTCCACGGGTAGCGTTTGCCATTAAGTAAGAGACCTATCGGAGAATGCCTGACCAGGCACTTATAAGTTATTAGGCAAATAATGCTTGTGGAAACCACTGCGATCGCGAATTTTACCAAGACCGGTATCTCCCAATCAAACATCGAAAAGGTAATAAAGGTCACGATCGGAAGATGTATCAGATACATCCAATAGGAACCATCTGATACAAACCGCAACATACTGTTAGGGGTACCGAATTTACTTTCCGCCAGTCCGATGAAACCAAAGGAAAATATCGTGGCACAGCAAATTCTGATCCCGTATTTCACTAGTTCTCGCAAACCGTCCTAATCGGACCCGTCATAGCCAGGAGTGAGATCTGTGAGAACCAATACACAATAGCCAAAAAACAACAGCAAGCCCGTCAGTACATATGTGGGCCACTGGGAAATTATTGTCGACAGCAATCTATCGTTCGTATATAAGCCATATCCGAGTACAAAATATAGTCCACTGGCTAGCAGGTTTTCAGGGAGTTCACCCCAGGTAGAAATATTGATAATCAGAGAAAGAATAATAAAACCGATAGGGACCACTGGTCTGAAAATTACACCTGCCATCAAATCCTTAATCCATATGAGGCTCGTTTTAATAAACTCAATTCGAGTTCCATCAATTAGCTCGGACAGTCTTCTCAAAGCTACCGTGGGCCCACTGAATACCATTGTGAGCAACACAAATATCATCAAGTGCCAGAGGAACCACAGATGATGGGGCTGACCCTCGTTCGAGTAGAAAAAACGGATATCCCCGCTCCAGCCATATTCGAAAATCCAGGGCAGTGATAACCCGATCAACGGGAAAAAGATAATCATCGGAAGGGCAAGACGCAGCCACCTGTTTAGCCACCAAGCCTGCCATGATTTGCGACTAATAATCAGATTGGCAAAAAAACCAGCCAGCATAAAGAACACTGGCATTCTCCACATGTGGATGAAATCGAAGATCAGTCCAATGACCTCAGACGAATTTCTGTCTTTCGGCCACATCTCCAAATCTGGGTAATAGGGTATTGCCGC
>CAXGQC010000060.1:0-7774 GCA_964011795.1 uncultured bacterium
CATATCTGCTAGAGAGTAAGAGTAGTCCTCCGGCTATAAAAATTATGCCGAACGGTGCGACAGTCAGTACAGTTGCAACACCGATCAGGTCGGTGATTACACCTATAGCTACTAACTGCGGGATCGCGAGTCCATCCTTTAAGACCCCGAGTAAGGCAAAGACGCGTCCATGGATTGTATAAGGGACATATTTTCCGATGTAAGTTTGAGTGGCGGCCGCGGCGAGTGTAATACCCAGACCGGTAAAAAATGAGAGCATACCTGCTGCCTGAGTGAGATCATTAATATTTGCAAGATCAAGTAAGAGTAACGGCCGTAGAAATTGTGAAACCGGCTCTATTTGACCTATCAATGAGACAGACACAGCTACTAAAACAAAACCGATGAACCCAGCTATTTTTTCTGACGTGTTGTTTATAAGAAAAGGCACGGCAAGCATTCCAAATCCAAATCCGACAGCGGCTGGAGCAAAAACATAAAACGCGTACTGAGGTGAAATATTTAGAATTGCCAAGACATAGCGGGGTGCCAGTACCGTCAGTACGACTCCAATAGTTGATGCCATTGCTGCGAGAAGTAGCATTATAAAAGTTTCTTTTTCACTTAAAAGCCATACCAAAACATGTCGAAGCCTAGGCTTTTCATTTTCCGATATTTGAAGTGATGTGCGAGAGAAACGATCCTTAGGTGTAGTTGTAGTGCCTGGTGCGCTCAGCTGTTGCGTAGGCTTAAACTTAGCCACACGAATTCCCGAAAGAATAAACAGCACACCGGCTAGTACTCCGACGGGGGTTATCCCCCAGATACTCACCATGATTGGAGCCAGCAATGCTTTTCCTAGCACTTCTCCAGCGGATGAACTGAGATGCAAGAATGAGTTGGCAGAGGCTAGCTCCTCGCTATCGGCAACCAAGGGTGCTGCTGAAGCTTCTGCGGGTTGCGTCACTTGATGCAAAATCCTGACAGTGAATAGGGCAGCTAGCAAAGTTGTGGAAGTCATCCCGAATATCAAAGGGAGCAATAGACACAAACCACCCATAGCGACATAGCCTGCAACCAGGACGGCTTGTTTTGGAAAGGCGTCTGCCACCGCGCCACCCCACAGCCCAAGGAGGACGCCTGGTATGAGGAAACTGACACCTATAAACGCAGCATCGCCATCGGTACCGCCATTTTGAGCGGAAAAAATAAGGGCGGAAAATAGTAATGCTTGCAGAGCAAGATCGCATAAAAACCTAGAGACAACGAGAGCTTGGAATCGAATGTCCCTTGCTATTGATTGAGGAGGCAATATAAACCAAAGTACTCGGAATAGCTTGTTTTGTCCCACATCTATGGCGGAGTCTATTCGTTTTGCGAATTCACCCGGCGGCTGGTCGAATTGTGGAGGTAGAACCATCTACTTATCCTACCGGTTGAATGTTTTCACTGAGCCGAAATCTAATTACCATACTGTCAGTAAGCGACTTACTAGGGATACAGCGGGCCCCGTTCCAGTCCTAGTGCGGGATCGAATCCGAACATTACATTCATATTTTGTAGGGCTGATCCAGACTGTCCTTTCATCAGATTATCGATACTGCTGATGATAACAGCACGAGATTGATCGTCAGAGACGAATGCCGATATGTCACAGTAGTTTGACGCAAGCGTATCTTTAAGAGTTGGAGCAGTGTCCAACACTCGAACGAAGTGATGCTCACTATAAAACTCATCGAAAATTTCTAGCAGGCTCTGTCGTGTCAATTTCCGATTTAAGTTGACGTGCATAGTGTTCAAAATGCCTCTTGTGGTGCCAAGAAGATGGGGAATGAATTCCACGGTTGCTGGTTTTGTTCCATTGAGGCCACCGAGCACTAACTCTGCTTCCACCGTGTGCTGGTGGTTCATTACACGATACGGAACCACATTGTCGTTCAGATGAGAAAAATGCTGCAGCGGAGCTGGTTTTTTCCCGGCCCCTGAGGACCCAGTGAGCCCATCGACTAGGGCTAGGTTATTTTCGACGATATCTAGGTCAAATAGTGGGGCGAGCCCTAGTATTATACCGATTGCAAAACAGCCTGGGTTTCCGACAATATCAGCCTGTCCTATGGAGTCCATATTCAGCTCTGATACTCCGTATGCCGCTTGAGGTAAAAGTTCTGGAACCGAATGTGCGTCGTTCCGAATCGATGGGTGCTTGCCTGCATATTTGCCGTAATCAGCTTCTGATTTGAACCGAAAATCTCCCGAGTAGTCAATAAATCGAATTCCAGCGTCGTTTAGAGATTTTGCATATTGTTGGGAGACACCGTCTGGTGTCGAAAATACTACTATATCGGCGTTGTCACCCACTGTGATTTCATCAATAGTGGCGATCGGCAGCTCACAACGTCCCTTAAGGTGAGGATAGATATCCGAGACACTCCTGCCAGATCTGATATCACGTGCAACCAATCCTGTTATTTCAAACTCAGGATGAGCAGTAAGTAATTCGAGGATTCCAAGTCCTCCGTACCCGGTAGCACCAATCAGTTGAACTTTTGGCATCGTTCGTGTCCCGTCGAATAACGCTCTTGCAGGAAGTCGTTAATTCACTTTCGTGAATGACGAAGACTACTCGTCTGTTTCGCCTCGGTCAAGGCTCTGATAGCCCGACGGTCCTTTTCTATAATCTTCAAGACGGCTTTTTGCCCAATATTCATTTCTTTGCCCAGTAATCTTGGATCCCAATTGTTCTCTGCTAGATAATCAAAAATCAGTGCGATTATTTCAGGATAGTCTTTGTTTTTAGCATTACTTGTCATGTAGTCGAGGGATTCGAGATTCGAGATAAAATCGTCCTCGACAGTAGCCCTTAATCTCAAAGCTATTTCTAACCGCATTCGATTTAGAGCATTTGCTCTATTGGTATGCTGTGAGCGTGACTCTCCAGCAGTCGCTTCAATATTTTCACCGGTCAATCTGAGTCGCACCGCAGAATCGGTTACATTCTTCTTTTGACCCCCTGGGCCAGGACGTCGCAGGGTAGACATCTTACAGAGCTTCAGCAACTGAGAGTCATCGAGAGGAAGTAAATCTCGCCAGTTACGGTTCATCGGTTTTTCATACGGGTCTCACGAGGCCACCGGTATCACCTTCTTCTAGTATTAAACGCCTAGCTGGGTAATTGATGACGATTCCTTCTTTGTTGAATCGGCCATGAGTGCGTTTTACTAGTTCGTGCTTAATTGTGTACGAGTCGGCAAGTGTTTTTGCTCTTATTTTTAGGAGGATATCGATATTTGAGTCACCGAACGCGGTGAAGAGGACGACTGGGTCACGACCGCTTACGGTGATGTCAGGGAAGTCCTCTTGGATTTCTTTGAGGATACTTTGACATACGGATTCCACATGCTCGAGATCAACCTCATAGGCTACTCCAACCATTAGTCGTGCATCCGCGGCGCGATCAGTACTGTCAAAATTAGTGACAGTTGAATTCGATAGGGTAGCATTTGGGATCATCACGATATTGTTGTCGAATGTTCTCACCCTTGTTGCCCGCCAACCGATGTCATCGACGGTTCCAAAGATTCCCCCTTCTATTTCTATGAGGTCACCTACACGTACGGAGGAATCGGAAAGCATGAACGAAGAAGCAATAACGTTTGAGAGAAGTGGTTGTATTGCTAACGCAACCGCCAGCCCACCAATTCCAAGACCAGCGAGTAGCGGCGAAATTTGAACCCCGATAGCCTGAAACACGAATAGTGCCCCAAACGAAACAATGAGGACATTGAATACTCGACGCCAAAATGGAAGAACTTTGGCATCGATCAAGTCCGACACTTGAAAATCTTCGTCTGGTCCTGATTGTGGTTTGGTTGCAAACTCTTCAATGAGATTGGTGATGAGTTGTTGCACCCCGATTATTGCGACAACGATCATTGACGCCTGAGCAAGGCTCGTACCTGCTTGCGTGATTACTGATCCGATAAATGATGTGTTTTGAAGAGTTATAAGAATTCCACAAAGAATTAGTTCCCGTGTGACTAAGGGGCGAACCGCATTCAAAATGAGATCGTCGTATTCATTATCTGTACGGCTGGCCCATTTATGGGCATACCTACTCAGTGCCCAAGAGAACACAAGACCGAATAATGTGAAAATTATAAGTGTGACAACGGCCTCAATGGCTTCATACCATGTGAAATAGTCCCAAGAGAAATAGGATGCTTCGCCGAAAAATAATTCCATAAAGGAAATCATAGTGCTCTGACTCATGTTGGTACAGCTAATTACCGGTTCGTTTATGAGCTAGAATCTTCTCGTGAATAAATCATATAAATATGACGGTGATCAAGAGAAATCGATTTTTTCAAGTCCAAGATTGTCACCATCGGGATATGTTGTTGAATCTTGGAAAATTCTTTTCCGAAACCGTAAATTACTGTTAGTGTTTCCTCTTTCTGCAGCATGCCTAGGTGTATTCGGAATTATCGGTAGTTCGTTCATACTGGCCTTTGCTGGTGTTTCAGAAACTCAGCAAGAGATCACATGTGGTTCTCTCGTCTCCGTATTGATGTTTTTGATAATTCTAGGTCTTCTGACTTGGAATTTTTCAGGGCTGTTCTTGTCCAGTGCAGTGTATGAACTACATAAATCGGAAGTGCTCTCGATTCGTCATGTACTCCGATCATCTTTTTCAAGATTTCGCCTCATCTTCATATATTCGCTAATATTTACGACGGTTCTGATTGGTATTGTATGGGGCACAGCCCATAATTCTTGGGATCAGATTGGCGAATATTGCAGTAGTGCCTCAGCTTGGGCTAATTCTGATGAGCTTCCTGCCCTAGATGGCCTAGATGTAGCCTCAGGCGGACACTGGGCAGTTGTGGCTCGTGTGTTCAATCTCTTCGATCCAGTGCGGAGCAGTTATCTGCTCTTAGTCGGAGAAATGACTCTCCTATTCTGGAGTTATTTGTGTTTCTATGTGGTTCCTCTGATAGCAGCTGGTATACCTGCGCTGAAGATTTGTCGGGAAGCCGGAATATCTGTGAGAAGATCTTTGCGTCATGTCGTATTTTGGCTATTCAGCATTGAGTTCATTCAATTCCTGATCCTCGTACCAATCATTGGGTCATTGGGGATTTTTGCCGCAATTTTTGGGATTTGTTTATTCGTAGGTATTATTTCACCTATGAATAGCGCCTATAGAACACTTGTATATGTGTCTCTGACTAATAGAGAGCAGTTGGCGCCCGATCTAGTAGATAAATTCGCTACGCCTGAAAACCTTGAAGACGACAGTGATATATACGATCCGATTAACTCCCTTTAAAACTTAGTAATTCAAACCAGTCCTGAGGATTCCAAATCTGCTGGTGTGTCAATATCCCTGAAAGACATCCGATCAGGGTCGGTAGCTGTCCACTGTTTCTCATCCAAAACAATGGCATTGAGGGATTCAATCAACTGGCCAGGTGCTCGTATGGAATCCTGAATAGCTTCCTTAATGATCGAAAGTGATTTTGAAGAGATAGCGGAGCAGAGTGGTTGTATATGATCGGACTTTGGGAGCACCCATAATGGTAAAGATTCCTGTGCAAATGGATTAGTTTCTTCGAGCACCTCAGCTAGTTTGTTAAGAAGTCTTGGCTGTACCAAGGGCATATCAGCCCCCACGATGAGATTAGTGGTGGAGGTACTTTGAATAAGCGCGCTAGCAATTCCTATCAGGGGGCCTTCTCCTTGAACGACGTCGACAGCCGTTTTGAGAGATATTTCGCATTGAATATCGGTCGGTAATATTTGGTCCTTAGCATGAGAGACGATTAACTCAGAGAGGTCTTCTACCTCACAGACGCGAGCAATTACCCGAGAGAGCAGGCTGCTGCCATTTACCATGAGGCTTGCCTTATCTCGGCCCATCCGACGGGATTGTCCGCCAGCAAGTATGATTCCAGTACGTGGCATCGCAAAATCTTTCCCCGACAGTTACAGGATAGCGAGAAAACAGTTTGGATATGGATAATCGTACTTATACTATGTTGGGCATTCAGCCTGCATTAGAGGACACTCCTATTGTTTCTGTGGTTGGAGCTGGCGGGAAGACAACCTTGATTTTCCAAATTGCCGATGAAATTAGTGCCGATGGTCATGGCGATGTGATTATTTGTGGTACGACGAGGTTTACACGCAAAAATCATAGTTATTCTGTTATAAGTTATGCAGACTGGATGGATTCCAGAACATCTCCCGTGGTTGTTTCAGGAGTAGCGAATAGGACTGTCGTCTTAAGCGGGACACTGCCGGCAGACTCGAAAGGGCGTTATTCGTCAATAAATGACGATCAGATAGCTAAATTGGCTACTGACCCATCGGTGGCAGCCGTCATTGTGAATGCGGATGGGTCACGTATGAAGCCATTCAAAGCACCGAAACCTGGTGAACCAGTTTTAGCATCAGGCACAAGTCATGTTCTTGGGCTAATTGGAGCGGATTCTCTGGGCATTCGTATCGATTCTGATAAGGTGCATCGACCCGAAGAGGTTAGAAGATTCGCTGAGCTGGTTGGTTTGGACGAATTGGAGCTCCTTGATCAACATGCCATCGCCGAAATTTTTTATGCTGCCTACCGGACATCTCTGAGTGACAAATCGATAAAATTTGCGGTCGCAGTGCATAAAGCGGACTATGCCGCTGCAGCCAGTAAAATAGTATCGTCACTGGATGATATTCGAGCTCGGACAGGTGATAAATTTCCGATAGTCTTAACCAGTTTGGTGGCCGGAGAGTTCCAAGCGCTGCCATTGGAATAAAACGATCTTCGGACATTTTGATAATTATTTGATACAGTTTTCTCCAGTGACAATGAATATGCACGTACCAATCACCCTGGTGAACACTAGCAGCCATCGCGAAGAGGTTAACGACTAATGCTGGTTGAATTATTCGCCCTCGTTGCCTTACTGGTATTCTCGGCTTTTTTTTCATCATCTGAGACAGCTTTTTTATCAATGTCTCGTCCACGATTGGACTACCTTGCTGAAGATGGACCTGAGGCGGAGCGGCCACTAGCGAGACGTATTCAGAAACTATTATCGCGACCGAAGCGATTATTGAACGGCATTCTGATAGGTAATAATCTAGTTAATACCGCACTCGCAGTTACCGCAGGCGCTTTGTCTACTTCAGTGTTTGGACTAAGTGATGGTAGAGGTGTTCTTATTGCGACTGCGGTGGTCACGATTGCCTTAGTCCTCTTCGGAGAAGTCCTGCCGAAGGGCTTTGCCTTGAATAGGCCTTTTGTTTTGGCTCGAATTACTGCTCCACTTCTTGGTATTTGGTTGTGGGCGGTTAGTCCGATTTCGTATTTGCTGGAACGACTTTCCGACGCATTGTTTTACAGGACTCCAACGGACGGTAACGGATCGGGAGTCGAGAGTGCTCTATCTACTGATGAGATACGGGCAGCTATCATTACGGGCGTCGACGCAGGCGAAATTCAATCTGAACAAGCTAATCCACTATTAGGCGTACTTACGCTTCATGATTTGCAAGCACGTGAGATTATGGTCCCTCGTGTGGAGATGGTGGCGATTCAAAACTCATCCACTATCCGCGAAGCATCGAAGATGCTTTCTGAACATGGATTCCTACGATTACCAGCTTATGGTGAAGATATTGATCAGATTACGCATGTCCTTCATGTGTCAGATATCAATGCGGCTCTTCAGCTGTCCGATAGCGCTTTTGATCTGCAGGTGAAAGAAATAGCCCGTCCGGCTGTGTTTGAGAGTGAAAC
>CAXGQC010000061.1:0-7774 GCA_964011795.1 uncultured bacterium
CACCCAGAATCAGTTGTTAGCGAAGGTATAAGAAATTTGGTGAGCGCTGATGTCAGTGCAGCTTCAGAGCTTGGATACGTCATAAAGCTAATCGCCCGTCTCCAATCAGAAAATGGCGAGATATCAGTGTCTGTTTTACCGACACTCGTCGGTAAAGACACCCAACTAGGGAACGTTTCCGGTGTTACGAATGCGGTCGAATTTACTGGCGATTTAGTAGGTAAATTATTCTATGAGGGCCCTGGTGCTGGTAGAGAAGCAACTACTTCAGCCGTGATCGCTGATCTGTTAGAAGTTATTAACGATCAGTCGATGGGTATTCAGCCGGCACCTCTTATTCAGCCTCACCCAGTACAAGTCAAGCCAAGTGAAGAAATAGAATCAGGTTTCTTCTTGCGTCTAATCGTCGAGAATAGGCCAGGTGTATTAGCAGAGATATCCAGGATTCTTGCTCAAGCAAGTATTAGTATTTCCTCGGTGGTACAGAAGGATATAGCGGGTCAGGAAACTGCATCATCAGTTCCGGATTCCGCGGAACTGATTCTCACCACTCACTCCAGTCAGAGAGGGTCGGTACTTGAGGCAGTAGCGGTGCTTGGTGAGTCAAAATCAGTGCTGCAAATAGGCAGTGTTTTACCGATGTCAAGGTAACAGCAGGTATTATTAATAGGTAGCATTAATTGTGAGGTGCGATGACTACTAATTTTCTCATCGACTCGTATTCGGAATTTTTGCCTATCGATGGTGATACATCTAGAAAATCTCTTGGTGAGGGCAACACACCCCTAGTTCGTTCAACTAATATCGGTCCTGAGATAGGGGTCCCCAACCTTTATTTCAAACTAGAAACGATGAATCCGACTGGATCCTTTAAGGACAGGGGTATGTTTTTAGCAGTCGCGAAGGCTGTCGAAGCCAATTCCCGGTCTGTCATTTGTGCCTCGACTGGAAATACCTCCGCAGCAGCATCGGCGTACGCTTCTCTTCATGGACTGAAAAGTTTTGTGGTGGTTCCTTCGGGAAAAATTGCTATGGGAAAGCTTGCTCAAGCGAGTGTGCACGGGGCATCGATCATTCAAATTCGTGGATCGTTCGATCACGCTCTGAATATAGTCAGAGAGATTTCAGATCAGTTGCAAATAGCACTGGTGAACTCGGTCAATCCTTTCCGTCTGGAGGGACAGAAGACAGCGGCATTTGAGGTAGTTGATGCGCTGGGAGAAGCTCCCGATATCTTATGTATCCCCGTAGGTAACGCTGGAAATATTTCTGCTTATTGGAAAGGATTCAAAGAATATGCCGCTGCAGGTCGAGCTAGTAAAACACCAGTGATGTACGGTTTCCAAGCTCAAGGGGCTGCACCGATAGTAAACAATAAAATTATCGAAAATCCGGAGACCATCGCTACAGCGATCAGAATAGGTAACCCTGCCTCGTGGGAAAAGGCAACAAGTGCCCGCGACGAATCAGGAGGTGTCATTGATTCAGTTAGTGACGACGAGATCCTGCATGCGTACAGATATTTGGCCTCAGCGGAGGGTATTTTTTGTGAGCCGGCATCAGCGGCCTCAGTTGCAGGTTTGATCAAGACGTCCCGATCAGGTGTAGACCTCAGCGGATCGACAATCGTATGTGTAATTACCGGCCATGGACTTAAGGATCCAGATACAGCCCTCTCAGTTGAGGCGGTTCAGTATGAAGTGGATCCCACGGTCGAAGCGGTGGGAGAGATTCTTTCGAGTTAGCGACAATAAATATTTCAGCCATCAGTCTGATTAAGGGGGGCATGAGCATGAACGAAACAGAGATTGAATCTTCCGCGGAACATCGTTCTATCGATCGCCCGCGCTTGATCCACTTAATTGGTGATCTAATTAAGGAATTGCGACTAGGGGAGAATGACGGCCTGACTGACACTCCAAGAAGGATCGCTGACATGTACTTAGAGCTCTTCAGTGGAGTCGATCAAGATCCTGAAGAATTACTGAAGGTGCAATTTAACGAGGAGCATGATGAATTGGTGATTTTGAAGGAAATTCCGTTTTATTCGATGTGTGAGCATCATTTTCTTCCGTTCCATGGACAAGCTCACGTCGGGTACCTTCCTGACGGCGCGATAGTAGGCCTATCGAAACTCGCGCGCGCTGTGGAGGTTTTTGCTAAGCGTCCACAAGTTCAAGAAAGACTTACTGGACAGATTGCAGACAGTATTGAAAATGCTCTCAGCGCGAGAGGCGTTGGAGTGGTGATAGAGGCGGAACATCTCTGCATGACTGCTCGAGGTGTTAGAAAGCCTGGTGCCCGGATGGTCACGTCTGCTTTAAGAGGACGTTTACGCGACGATGTCAATTCGCGACAGGAATTCCTCCGCCTAATTGGAGCGACGTAAAAAATTATGACATCTGGCCCCAGCATTAATGAGTCTCCACCGCAGCTCAGAGTAGCTCTGATGTCGATGCATACCTCACCGACAGCTGAGCTCGGCGGACGGGAAACAGGAGGTATGAATGTATATGTCTTGGAGACTGCCAAGAGACTTGCAGGGCTCGGTATCGCTGTCGACGTGTTCGTTAGACGCGATAATCCGTCTGTTCCGGATATAGAACAAGTAGATTCTTTTTTTCGAGTAATTCATATAGTGGCTGGACCAGTTGAGCGTGTCGAAAAAGAAGACATGAGTCCACTAATTGAGGTGTTTGCAGAATCCGTCTGTCACTGGACAGCAGAGCAAAATCTTGACTTCGATGTGGTCCATTCGCACTATTGGTTGTCTATTGCAGCTGGCGTGATTGTTTCTAAACACTGGGATATCCCACATGTAGGGATGTTCCATACGTTTGGCGAAATTAAAATTTTACATGGTATCTCCGCAAATGAATCAATCGATCGTCTGAAAACTGAGTCTGAGGTGGTGTCAGTTTTGGACCGTGTGATTATTGCTAGCAGACATGAAGGGATGCTTCTAAAAGAGCTTTACGGTGTTGACGAAAGTCGTCTGGAAATTATCCCGCCAGGAGTAGATCTGAAGAGATTTTCACCACGAAATCATCTGGAAGCGAAGTCGGAACTTAACTTGCCCATGGACAGACTCATTTTGCTGGCAGGTGGGAGATTCGAAAGACTTAAAGGTCTGGATATACTTCTGGAGGCGCTAGCCAAAATAGACGGACCTAGAGAGAGGTGGCAGCTATATTTGTTTGGAGGCAATTCTCATCCGGACTCTCTCGAAGAGCGAGAGAGACTCTTTAACTTGAGTAAGTCTCTCGGTATTGAAGAAAATGTCATATTCATGGGGTCTATCAGTCATGAGATACTTCCCAGCTACTATCAAGCCTCCGATTTAGTTATCGTCCCATCACTTTACGAGTCATTTGGGATGGTAGCTCTTGAAGCATTGGCCTCGGCAAAGCCACTTATAGCCTCGGACGTTGGTGGCCTGCCTGGCATGTTGGGTAAGTCGACTAATCCTGATCAATTGCCTGGTATTTTGATTCCTCCTTCGGATGTAATTCGTCTTTCTGAAGCCATCTCATCGGTCATGAATGGGCCACACATGGCAGAGAAACTTTCATTGTTAGCTCGTCAACGTGCAATGGAGTATTCTTGGGATTTAATAGCCGAAGATTTGTCGAGGTTGTATCGGATTTTGAGGTGAGACATGGACGCACTAGACCCAGATAAAGACTTACTCGATGAGGTTGAGGAGAAGTCAGGTAAGAGGGCTTTGTGTATCTTCGCGCATCCAGATGACCTGGAATTCACATGCGGTGGAACGGTCGCCATGATGAGTTCTAAGGGCTGGACGATTGACATCCTAGTAACCACCTCTGGTAATAAGGGGACAAAAGATCCTACTGTGACAGCGCAGCAGCTAGCGGGTGAAAGAGAAGAGGAAACCCGTGCCGCTGCGACGATCATGGGTGCAAATGAACCTAGATTCTTAGGGTTCCCGGATGGGATGCTCTCATCAGATGATCGTTTGCGTGAGCTCTTAGTACTCGAAATTCGAAAGTTGCGACCTGAACTTGTCATCACTTGGGATGGCTTCCGAAGTGGTTTTAATCATCGAGATCATCGTGTGACTGGTATCTCCAGCTATGATGCCATTTATCCTGCTGCAGATGATCATCTGTTTCATCCGAATCAAAAATTACAAGGATTAAAGCCATTTAGGCCGTCGGCTATGTTGCTTGCAGGAACTGATGTTCCGGATTATCACGTGGACATAAAAGATCATATGGAGACAAAAATTGCAGCGTTGTTAGCACATGTTTCTCAGATGGGTGGACGTGACGCGAAATCTTTGAGAAAAATGTTTGCTGACAGATTAGCTGCAAATGAAAAAAATGACGTCGCGGACTCTCTTCCGCCGTTGCGTGAATCGTTCAAAAAAGTAATTTTGCGGAGATAATTTTCAGGAGCACGCATTTAACATTTCTCAGGCCAGAAATGCCATCGTTTTCGGCAGTATTTGTGGGCATTGTCGAGCGAAGCGCTTGCACTTAGCACCAAAGAACCGATAGTATTTTTGACCTGCGCAACTATTGATTGAGTTTCAGTTTGTTGTGAGAAATAAATCCTCTATGGGATGTCTAGTGAAATTTATTAAGTGTTTGGGGAAGTGCCTATGCCGACCATAAATCAGTTGGTCCGCAAGCCGAGAAAAAGGAAGCTGAGCAAGACGAAGTCTCCTGCTCTTAGGCTTCGTTTTAATACTCTTAAGAATAAAATGCTGCGTGAGCCCACAGGGGCTCCTCAGAAGCGCGGTGTGGTAACACAGGTGCGGACTGTGACTCCTAAGAAACCGAATTCTGCGCTTAGAAAAGTAGCTAGAGTGAGATTATCCAACGGGCTAGAAGTAACTGCTTATATCCCGGGGGAGGGGCATACACTGCAGGAACACTCGGTAGTTTTGGTCCGAGGCGGACGAATCCGAGATGTCCCGGGAGTTAGATATCAAGTTATTCGTGGTGCCCTCGACGCCACTGGTGTCGAGGGACGTCAACGTAGTCGAAGCAAATACGGTACCCGCAAGAGCTAGATTTTGGAGTTTTTCCTATGAGACGTAATAGCGCCCCGACACGTTCTACTCTGCCGGACGCCAGGTATCAAAGCCAGACGGTCACGAAATTGATAAACGGAATAATGAAGAGTGGCAAGAAGTCGACAGCTGAAGGGCTGGTTTACGGTGCATTTGATCGCATTGAGGAGATTAGTGGACGTCGCGGTCTAGATGTATTTGAGATTGCTGTGAGAAATGTCACACCAACTGTTGAGGTGAAGCCGCGCAGGGTAGGTGGTGCAACATACCAGGTTCCTATCGATATAAGGGCGGAGAGGCGTGAAACACTCGCACTCCGGTGGATACGTGATGCTGCTAGGACTAGGAATGGTCGCTCATACGTGGAAAAACTTGCCGCTGAGTTGTTAGATGCAGCAGGCGACCAACCAGCCGGTGCAGCAATAAGAAAAAAGGACGAGACACACAGAATGGCGGAAGCTAATCGGGCATTCGCTCACTATCGTTGGTAAGTTGAGTTTATACCGAGTTAACGCTGAAGAATGTTCAGCGTTTTCTTTTTTTGAGGCGAATAATTGTGTTATTTGTTGGTAATTTAGTGTAAGGGAAGTTTAATAGTGACTACTGCCACCACACCGGTGAAATCCATGGATAACTCTTTGAGCTCAATGCGGAATATTGGGATTATTGCTCATATTGATGCTGGGAAAACTACTGTCACTGAGCGGATCCTCTTTTACACAGGCCGTACCCACAAAATTGGCGAAACTCATGATGGCAATACCACAATGGATTGGATGGAACAGGAGCGGGAGCGAGGCATCACTATCACTTCCGCTGCCACTACAGCAACGTGGGCTGACCATACTATCAACATTATCGACACCCCCGGTCACGTGGATTTCACTGTTGAAGTAGAACGATCGCTTCGAGTGCTTGATGGTGGAGTTGTTTGCTTTGACGGAGTGGCTGGAGTCGAACCGCAGTCTGAAACGGTGTGGCGACAGGCAGACAAGTATAGTGTTCCGCGAATTTGCTTTGTCAACAAGTTGGATAGAACAGGGGCAAATTTTGAGCGCTGTGTTGAAATGATTCGTGACCGACTTGGTGCTGTGGCGCTCCCGTTACAAATACCGATCGGCCTTGAAGATAGTCATGAAGGTGTGGTCGACTTGGTCAGAATGCAAGCGATCTACTTCAAGGGAGACCGTGGGCTTGAAGTTATCGAGGAAGAAATCCCGTCTGAGTTGCAAGACGCAGCTGATACTGCGAGAGAATCACTCATTGAAACTCTTGCCGAGTACGATGATGCTGTGATGGAGTTATTTTTGGATGGCGAGGAAATACCGGAGGATGTTTTGAATGCCGGTATACGAAATGCGACGATTACTAATCAACTTGCTCCGGTACTGTGCGGCTCAGCCCTGAAAGATAAGGGTGTCCAAGTTTTGTTGGACGCTGTGGTGGCTTATCTCCCGTCTCCACTGGACGTTCCACCAGTTACTGCAACAGTTGTTGGTTCGGAGGAGACCGTAGAAAGAAAAGCTGACGATAGCGAACCACCGACGGCAATCGCTTTTAAAGTTGTGACAGATCCATTTGTGGGGAGACTGGTATTTTTCCGTGTCTATAGTGGCGTATTGAGTCAAGGCCAGCAGATATTTAATGCGAATCGAAATAATAGAGAGCGGCTGGGTAGACTTGTAAAGATGCATGCTGACTCGAGAGAAGACGTTGACGAAGTGAGAGCCGGTGATATTGCTGCTGCTATTGGTTTAAAGGATACTTTCACGGGCGACACTCTGTGTGATCGTGATAACCCTGTTGAACTTGAGAGAATCACGTTCCCGGAACCAGTGATATCTATCGCGGTTGAACCAACTACGGTGAAAGAAAATGAGAAACTATCAGACGCGTTAATCAAGTTACAGGAAGAAGATCCGACTTTCAGAGTGAGGTACAACGAAGAGACCGGTCAGACACTTATATCTGGAATGGGTGAACTCCATCTTGAGGTTGTGGTTGACAGAGTCAAGCGAGAGTTTGGCGTTATAGCCAATACCGGAGCACCTAGAGTTTCCTACAGGGAAACGATTACGAAAACGGCTACAGTTGAGGGCAAGTTCATCAGACAGAGTGGTGGACGCGGCCAATACGGGCACTGTGTACTTGAAATAAGTCCGAGAGAGCCCGGAGAAGGTTTCGAGTTTGAAGATAAAATCGTTGGGGGCTCGATTCCGAGAGAATATATTCCTGCGGTGCGCCGTGGGGTTGAATCAGCACTAGTCAGTGGAGTCAAAGCGGGTTATCCAGTTGTTGATGTGCACGTGGCACTTTTGGATGGTTCTTACCACGATGTTGACTCGTCAGAGATCGCTTTTGAAACTGCAGGTTCTATAGGTATGAAGGAAGGCTTGCGGAAATGCACGCCGATCCTCTTAGAGCCGATAATGAAAATGGAAGTTGTAACTCCGGATGAGTATTTCGGTGATGTACTTGGAGATATCAACTCTCGACGTGGCCGGGTCGAATCCACAGAAGTAAGAGGAAATACTCAAGTGATCGACGCAAAGGTCCCACTAGCCGAAACCTTCGGGTATACAACAGATCTCCGATCAAGATCGCAGGGTAGAGCTGCGAATTCAATGGAATTCTCTCATTTTGAACGGGTTCCACAGAGTGTAGCCGAGGAGATTGCAGGACAGGAAAACAAATAGCTGAGTATAGATTGATAGATGTGAGGTCAGGAGTAAG
>CAXGQC010000062.1:0-7556 GCA_964011795.1 uncultured bacterium
GCCCTTCCGTTTTGCCCCCGCTTGCTTCGAGTATTAGTTGAGCGAGGAAGCATCGCATATTCCGCTGTGAGCCACCCACTATTGTCTCCACGCTTCCATCGTGGAACACCTTTCTCAACTGTGGCTGTGCAAAGAACTTTGGTGTCGCCGAACTCAACTATTGCTGAACCTTCGGCGTGCTTATTAACATCAACGCTAATAGCGATGTTTCGTAGACTTTCATGAGAGCGGCTATTTGATCTATGAACTTGCATTTCAACCCTTTGTCTCCTTTATTGGTGTGTATTGGAAAAGTAAGTGTACATTATGACCTAACGGATTCTATCTTGCGAGAGAGTTAGTTAGGGTGGTACAGATGTCAGGCTTCATTCTAAAAGAAAGCGCCACTGGGGATACTGAGATTTCGTCGTATGAGTTTAAAGAGTTGCCTTTTGAAATAGGACCTGGACATTTCAAAGGACTTGGTGGGACGGTTATTGGCGAGGCGAGTCGTTTAATGATGCTGAGAATTGAAGCACAGGCTGCTCTTCCCTTACACAGGGCAACGCCTGGTTTTGCCGTCATTCTTTCCGGAGTAGTACAAGTAAGTGGTAATCATGGTGATTCGGTGGAAATGCGGACTGGCGATCTCATGCGCATTGAAACGAAGGCTAGGGGACCTTGGCGTATATCGAATTCGTCAGATAGTGATGTATTTATTGCACTGGTAGTAATGCCAACTCTCGGTGTCGACCCATCAAATGCTTAGATAGAGGCCCCCATCTGAAAGTTTAGTCAGATATACTGTGCGTTACCCAATTAGTTTTGCTGCAAGGAGAGCGTCATGGTTACCCGTGACTTATTATCTATTTCAGATCTGAATGAAAATGAACTAAATCAACTGTTGCTGTCGGCCGATACCCTGAAAACTGGCGGTGCTGATAGGAGCATGGACGGTAGGGTTCTCACAACAGTATTTGAGAAACCATCTCTTCGTACCAAAGCGTCACTCGAACTGGCTGCCAAGCTCCTTGGAGGCCATGTGCTGAGTTTTGGCGCTCATGAGGTGCAGATTGGCGAAAGAGAACCTATAGAGGACGTTGCACGAGTGATTTCGAGGATGAGCGATGTACTGGCGATGAGAGTATTTCAACACGAGACACTCGTTAGCGCTTCCCGTGCTAGCGATATTCCAATCTTGAACGCGCTTTCCGATTTTGAGCATCCTTGTCAGGCACTGGCTGACCTTCTGACGCTTCGAGAACGCTTTGGCGACTTGGCTGGCCTCCGTGTCGCTTTTATTGGCGACGGGTTTAATGTTGCCTGCTCTTTAGCTTTTGCAGCAGTAAAAAGTGGAATTCACCTGACTGTTGCCTCACCTGAAGGATATTCCATTCCAAGCGATATCATCACCAAAATAAATAATACGTCCGGGCCAGGAAACCTGACACTGGTGTCTGATCCTCGTGAAGCTGTGAGTGGAGCGGCGGCCGTGTATACAGATGTATGGGCATCGATGGGACAAGAGTCTGAGTCAATTACGAGAAAAGAAGCTTTTGCCGCATACCAAGTGAATTCTGAGCTTTTGGACTTTGCTCCTTCTGATGTGGTTGTAATGCATGACCTTCCTGCTCACAGAGGAGAGGAAATTACCACTGAAGTATTTGAAAAAAACCAGAATATGATCTTCGATCAGGCTGAGAATAGACTTTATACGGCGCAAGCTGCCCTCAAATACACTTTGGGTCTCGATCAATAACGAAGTGAACTGGTTTAGGATTGTATGGCACGACTGACGAGAATCGTCTTTGTGTGACTTCGTCGAAAATTGAACTAGGACGAATAAGATGACTGATTTCCGGGACGAAATTTTAGATATCGTTTCAAGTTTTGGGATCTCTGCGGCTGTGGACATTGTCCTAGTGGCAGGAGCTTTATACTGGATTTTGTTGTTGCTTCGCGGCACAACAGCGATGTCAATTTTGCGAGGCGCAGCAGTTCTATTGGTCGTCGCGTTCCTATTTGCAAGGATTTTTGACCTAGTCGTGCTGAATTGGCTACTTCGAAACTCAGTAACCGGTATCGTGTTGGCGGTAGTTATCATTTTTCAATCAGACATACGACGGGCTCTAGAGAGACTTGGACGCACGGGTGTTTGGGGATTGGCAGGTCATCGTGAATTTGAGCCGCATGTACTCGAGTTAATCATTCGTACAGTAATCAAGCTCGCGAGATCGGGAACGGGTGGATTAATCGTACTTGAAAGAGATACTGGTCTTGATGATGTGATTGAGGTAGGTATTTCCGTTAATGCACCGGCTACTGGGGAATTATTAGAGACACTCTTCTATCCCGGAGCTCCTATGCATGATGGTGCGGTAGTGATTAGGGGCGGCAGGATATTGGCGGCAGGCTGCACTCTCCCACTTTCGAGTCGAGTTATGGCGAGTCGTTTTGGTACTCGACACCGTGCAGGACTAGGACTCACGGAGAGTACGGATGCAGTGGTGCTAGTTATATCCGAAGAACGTGGTGAAATATCTTTGGCCGCCAATGGTCGTCTTGTGAGCCCAGTAAATGAAAGACAGTTACGGATACAACTGGAGACATTGTTTGAAGTTGATCTGGATCGAGGCACGACTTCCGAGGAACGAACGATTAAATCAGATTTGAATGAGGCACTCTAATGAGAGACCGATTCGATCTTGATCAGGAAATTAATCGCGATGAAGCATTGGAATTAGCCAGAAGATTTTGGAACCGGTTATACAATGCCGGGAAATCATCTCCAGGCCTGTTGATAATTTCAATATTGCTGAGCTTGTCACTCTGGGTATTTGTTACTGATACAGAGAATGCCCGTGAAATTGATAGTGTTCCTGGATTTGTGCCAGTCGTTCCTGTTAGTATCGCCTCAAATCTGGCAATAGCCAATGTTCCGCCGACACTGAAAATTTTTGTGGCAGCAACTCCGGATCGATGGGACACTCTCACCTCAGCTGATTTCCAAGCAAGAGTGAATCTTAATGACTATCCCGAAGGTGAACACCTGATCGATATTGCACCGCACATCGAATTTGCAGACAAAAGATCAGTCCGTCTGGTGGAAGTCACCCCATCACAAATAACCATAATTTTGGAGCCTCGAATTACGAAAACTTTCCGCACTGAATATCAACTGTACGGATCACTCGCATCTGGTTTGCAAATGGGCCAAGTTCAATTTGCTCAGCAAGATACGACGGTGACTGGTCCTAAATCTCTTGTGGAAAAAGTTGATTCGGTGGCAATGAATTTAGACTTAAATGATCTTACAGGTACCTCGAAGAGCACACTTGCCCTTCATGCATATGACGCTTCGGGTGGAGAAATAGGTGGTGTCCGACTGAATCCTTCGTCGATGGACGTCGATATCGAGATACTGGAGACGCAAATCGTGAAGAGGGTCCCGATAGTTATATCGGCGAGTGGAAACCCTGCGCCAGGATTTAGTATTACGGCTCTGCAGATTTTCCCTGACAGCGTCGAGATTTCTGGTGAGAGAGTTGTAATTGAGGGTATAGAGAGCATCTATACAAATGATATTCAATTAGATAGTGTCAGCGAGAACGTTTCCCAGAAGATAGGTCTGCGGGTGCCAACGGGGGTGGAAGTACCTGGCAATCAATTTGCAGACGTAGAGATATCAGTGGTTTCGATCGAAGGCCAAATTGAAATTACATTCCCAGTTTCAATTGAAGGACTTGCGCCTGAATTCAGGCCAAAAGAAACTCCAGTTCTCACAGTAAGATTTTCTGGGCCAGTGAATCTACTCAAGGAAATCTGGACTATTGGTCTCGTGGCGAAAATAGAACTAACTGATTTGGGTGTTGGAGTTCATACGGTGCCACTTTTTTTCGATGTTCCTGAGGGAATCAAGGTTCTGACTGAACCTCCACCTAATCTGGATGTCGAACTAATTGCTAAAGAGTGAGATTGGTTTCAAATAATATGCGCGATTTAGACCTTTCCTCAGATGATCAGTATCCGCTGGTGGCCATTGTAGGGAGACCAAATGTCGGCAAGTCGGCTCTTTTCAATCGTCTCACCAAATCGAACACGTCTCTTGTAGAGGATCTTGCCGGTACTACTCGTGACAGAATTTATCGAGCACTCGAATGGAGGGGGCGCATACTGCGTCTCGTTGATACTGGAGGAATATCAACGCCGCGGCCGGAAGGAGATCCGTTCGCAGGTCTGATTTCGGATGCGGTTACTGGAGTAATTGATCAAGCAATGGTGGTGCTATTCGTAGTAGATGCGAGTACCGGATTAAATCCAGTGGATAGCCAGATAGCCGAAAGGCTTAGGCACCGCAAGGACTCGGTAATTTTAGTCATGAATAAAGCCGAAAAAAAGTCATCGGAATACACGGAGGGTGAATTTTTTTCACTTGGCTTAGGCTCACCAATAAAAATTTCCGCTCTTCATGGAAAGGGAGGCGGTGATCTCCTAGATGAAGTCTTGGAGATGATTCCACTGATTGGGGAGTCAGAAGACGTTGAACAAAAATCTATTCCCGACGAATCACTGGTGAGACTTGCGATTGTCGGCAGACCAAATGTGGGTAAATCGTCCCTCACCAATGCAATAATTGGTGAGGATAGAGTCATCGTATCTTCCATCCCAGGGACCACTAGAGATGCTATTGATACTCGTTTTGATTTTGATGGACATCGGATGCTTATTGTGGACACTGCAGGAATTCGTCGGCGGGGTCGAGTGGAGCGAGGAGTGGAACGGCATTCGGTTCAACGAGCTGAAGCATCTATGGATCGAGCAGATGTCGTTGTTCTCCTTCTCAACTACGAGGAAATTTTGACGGCTCAGGATACTCATATCGCGGGGTATGCGAATGAAAATTTCAAAGGCATGATCATAGCGGTCAATAAATGGGATTTAGCTACCGATAGGTCCAATCGAGCAGAATTAGTCCGTTCGCTGGATCACCGGTATCGGTTTCTGCCGTGGGCACCCGTAATGTTCGTATCAGCACAAACTGGTGAGGGAGTACAGGACCTGTTACAACTCGCGGTGAATGCGGCAATGCTTCGTCGGAAACGTATTGGCACAGGGGAAATTAATCGAGTGATCCGGGGAGCAGTTGCTACGCACGCGCCGCCCATGACAGGAACGAAGAGGCTTAAAGTCATGTATGTGACTCAGGCAGAGATATCGCCACCCACATTTATTTTTTTTGTGAACGATCCAGATTTGGTACATTTCTCCTATAAAAGATTTCTTGAAAATCAAATCAGAGAAAATTTTGATTACACAGGTACAGCAATTCGTCTAATATTTCGGAGACGTTCTGCGGACCGCTTTGATGAGGAATCTGAAGTATGAGTGACCTAGATACAGTTTTAATCTCGTTTTTGTTCCTTACTGTGGGCTATATCTTTGGCTCGATCCCTGTGGGTATTCTCGTGGGCAAGCTCAAGGGACTCGGTGATGTCAGAGACTACGGATCTGGGTCAACGGGCGCAACTAATATTTTGCGCACTCTTGGGATTAGGTGGGCCCTCTTTGTCGGGGTTTCCGATCTGTTCAAAGGCGCATTGCCAGTACTTCTAGCAGTACAGTTGTCAATCCCAGATTTGGCCGTTGCCTTGACTGGCTCTGGCGCGGTCATAGGGCATATATGGCCAGTATTTACTAGCTTTAGGGGCGGAAAAGGAGTAGCGACGGCCTTTGGTGTTTTTGTGGCTTTATTTCCCCCCGTGGCATTGCTCGTCCTTTTTTGTTCATTCCTTCTGCTCGCAGCATTTCGGTACGTTTCCTTGATGTCGATGGTTGGGACTATTACGGGTGCGGGCTATGTAGCTCTTGTGGCACTATTAAATGGCCCTGATGTCGGTTCTGTTGCAGGAGACCCCTATCATGATTCTTACATTCTCCTGGCTGGTGTTTTGTTCCTCCTGATCGAGTACAAACATTTTCCGAATTTGCTGCGACTAATATCTGGGACGGAGCCGAAAGTCGGACAAGGTGGCTCGTTGCGACCACAGAATTAGGTGTATATGAGCGATGTGATTAGAAGAGCATCTGTGGTGGGAGTAACTTCGTGGGGAGTGACTCTTTCTCTATTGCTGGCTCGGAATGGACTAAAGGTTCAGTTGGTTACACGATCGGGAGATGAGACCGACCGACTCAGTGCAAATGTTAATCAGTCCAGACTTGCCGGAATTACACTGCATGAAAACGTCTCAGTAGTTGCTCCTTCAGAGGAAGCCTTCGAGAGCGAACTAATTTGTTTTGCCGTGCCATCAAGATCAATGATGGAAAATCTGATGAGGGTCAGAGATGACATTAGCGATGAACCGATCGTAATGTCAGCAACTAAGGGATTTTCTAGCTCAGGCAACATGAGAATGTCCCAACTGATCACGGATTTTTTACCAAACAATGAGGTCGCAGTTCTCAGTGGTCCTAATTTGTCTAGAGAACTCGCAGATGGCCTCGCGGGTGCAACTGTAATCGCATCTGCACTTTCTGCTCGGGACCGTTTAATCAACGCTTTTCATTCAAAGCTATTACGGGTCTATTGGGAACAGGATTTAATTGGTGTCGAATACGGTGGGGCGATGAAAAATGTAATAGCGATTGCGGCGGGAATGGCTGACAGTCTCGACGTAGGGCACAACGCAAAGGCAGCTTTAATCGTGAGAGGATTGGCTGAGATTAGCCGATTAGGAGAGGCATATGGTGCCGATCCGCTCACCTTCAGGGGCCTTTCCGGAGCAGGAGACCTCATCGCAACAGCCTATAGTCCTCTTTCTCGAAACCGAAGATTTGGTGAAAAGGTCGGTTCAGGACTTTCCACTGAGACTGCGTTGGAAGAAATTGGTGAGACCGTCGAAGGACTTGATGCACTTAACTCTGCCCAGTTATTGGCGAGTGAAAAACATATAAGTATGCCGATTTGCGTAGAACTCGAAGCTGTACTAAATCAAAATAAGAAGCCAATAGAGGCCCTGCATACCCTTATGGACAGATAACTCCAGAAGCACTGCGGTAAAGTATCACTAGGAGGCGATTTAGGACATGCGACGACTCGAATCTAATAATGGCGAAACTGACCAGGCATATGGACTTGAACCAATTTTGGCTGATAGCGACGAGACTGTTTCTTTCGATGAAATAGTTACTCATATACGTGATGTCGTCGACCTTCAACCATCGATCCTTGAGGCATTGTCGAAATCAAATGTTGAGATGTTGAAATCGCTTCTTGTGCTTTGGGAAGAGATTCCAATTGAGCGACTAAGAGCTGTTCTCGAGAACCTTGTCATATTGACTCGAAACGATCGAACCTTTGATTTTCGGGCGATCTTCATATCAACACTTAGGAATAAAGATATTCCGGTACGTATTTTTTCTATCCGTGGCTTAGTTGAGGAAGAACAGCCGGAAATTTTACACCTATTTTTAGATTGCCTCCGGGATGAAGTTTCGGACTTGGTCAAAGTGGAACTGGCTGAGGCTCTCGGAAATTGGGTAGTAGCAGCGGAGCTTGGTGTTTTGTCCACCGAAAACGG
>CAXGQC010000063.1:0-7257 GCA_964011795.1 uncultured bacterium
ATAAAGAATCACGAAAACGCTGTTTCTGGCTTGAAGATTCAGATACAGGGTCGCACGGAAGGCAAATTCCAGCACCTTTTAAGTATGGTTGAGGAAGGTGCTGAACCCGGTTCAGATCAATCTGTAGAGATTCAAGTTGAAGGGTCAAACGATGGCATCACAGTGTTTTATCCCGCGCGTGACAGCTTCTATCTGAATGATTTAGTGATTGATTGGGAGACGGCAGAGGATGGTACGCCGAGTATTATCTTCAAGAATCCCAACCCACTTTGGCAGAACACACAGGAATCGACTATCTACGAACTGTTTGAAGAGCATCTAAATCCTCAACTTGCTCAGCATGGAGGCGTAATCAGTCTACTGTCGGTGCAGGACAATAAGGCATACGTGGAATTTGGTGGGGGATGTGTCGGCTGTGGGATGCTTGGCGTGACCCTTAAGCAAGGAGTTGAGACGGCGGTAAAGGAATTTGTACCTGAGATTGAAGAAATCATTGACGTCACGGATCATCAGTCAGGTGAGAATCCGTATTACAAGCCCTCAAAAAAATAGATAAATTGGCTTTTAAGTGTTAATCTTAGCCTTAATAAAATAATTCTCCCGGGAATGGAGCGTGAAACATGGAAATCACAGTTAGCGATATCGCAAAGGATCGTTTGACGGAACTTGTTGGTGAACACCTGCAGGATGGCAAAGCGATACGGGTATTTCTTGGTGGTGGCGGCTGTGGTTGCTCTGGACCGAGTTTTGGAATGGGCGTTGATACTAAGAATGAGGACGACCAGCTGGTATCAGTGGGCGAGCTCAGTTTTATAATCGACGGTAATTCGTCTGATGCTCTGGAAGGTGCCTCTATTGACTACGTCGAAGACGTGATGCAGCAGGGGTTTAAAATTGAAGCTCCGAATGCTCCTCAGGCTGCAGCCGGTGGCGGTGGCTGCGGTGGCGGCTGCGGAAGTCACTAAAGTACATATCGATATAGAGTCCATCTGGCTGCAGAATGAATTCAGGGTTAAGACTCTAGAGAGTAATTATGCGGCATACAGATAGTAGGCAGGCGCGTTCATCAGTCCTGCTGTTAATCCCTTCAAGCTCCTATCGCGCAAATGATTTCATGGATGCGGCGTCACGACTTGATGTGGAAGTACTGGTTGGTATTGATAAAGAACCGGCACTATCGCCGAGTGAGTCTAGCATGGTGACTCTGGACTTCGATGATCCCGATCGTGCGGCGGAAGTAATTCGTGATTTCAGTACCGATACGGAGTTATCGGCAGTCATAGCAGTAGACGATGTAGGCACATTAGTGGCGGCAAAAGCATCTCGACTTTTAGAAATTCCCCATAATTCGGTACAGTCAGTAGAGTTTACTCGCGATAAATATGCTCTACGAAATATGCTCGCAACAACTGATCTTCCGACCCCTACATATTCTCTGATATCGGTTGGGCTTGATGAAGATGATCTGGCGCTCTATATAGAAAATATAGTTTTCCCAGTCGTGCTGAAACCAAGGAATCTTTCAGCTAGTCAAGGAGTTATTCGGGCGGATGACCCAACAGATTTCGTTGCTGCGTATGATGAAATTTCCACGATTCTATCGAGTGATCCTTCGATGATTAATTGTTCGCAAGAATTCAGAGAAACAATACTTATTGAGGAATACATCCCTGGGGAAGAGTATGCCTTAGAAGGGTTACTCGATGAAGGGAATCTCAAAACACTTGCTTTATTTGATAAACCAGACCCATTGACTGGTCCCTATTTCGAAGAAACTATTTATGTGACCCCGTCCCGACTTGCTGTCGACATGCAGCTACAAGTACAAGCGACTGTGCAGTCTGCGTGCAAGATCCTCGGGCTAAGTCACGGACCAATCCACGCAGAAGTTAGGTTAAATGAGACGAAATGCTATGTTATCGATCTCGCCGCACGATCTATTGGAGGACTCTGTGCCCGCACCTTATCTTTTGGCTCAGGCTTAGGCCTTGAGGAAATCCTAATCTCCCATTCTGTGGGCGCTGCTATAGAGACTAAAGGTGATGCCGAGGGTGCGTCTGGAGTAATGATGATTCCAATTCCGAGCCGGGGCACGTATATGGGAGTTCAAGGGCTAGATCATGCTAGAGCGGTTGAGGGTATTGAAGAGGTAACCATGTCAGTAGCTAAAGGAGACTCACTCATCCCATTACCACGTGGCAATGAATATCTTGGGTTCATTTTTTCGCGTGCAGCAAATCCTGAAGCTGCAGAAGAGGCACTGCGTCAGGCACATGCATTTCTTGAATTCGACATAGAGTAGGACGAAACTTTCTCGGTATGAATATTGATCCGTTGATTAAACACGTGGTGATTTTTTCTATTCTGGTTTTTAATCTTTGGGTGGGCGGGATACTTATAGAGATCTATGTAGGGACATTTTATAAATTCCTTTTTGAATCGGTACTGATTCTGGGATATTTGGCTTTCATAATCAGGTTGTGGCCCTTTGGTAGGTCTCCTGAGGAAGAGGATGAATCATCCAGCAGTTCATAGGGTATTCAACATACCTTAATTTGCGGTAAACTGGTTGCTCTGGGGGCGATTAGCTCAGTTGGTAGAGCGTCTCGTTTACACCGAGGATGTCGGCGGTTCGAGCCCGTCATCGCCCACCATTCCATACTTTTCGAATTCAAAGAATCACAATCTAATTAAATTATCTATAAGTTAGAAGCTGTATTTCCAACCCAAAAGCTTCGTCTGCTGGGATCAGTGCCCGTTTTGTGGTACCGGGAATAGGCCCGCCGGGTTTTTCTGAAACTGTATAACCCGCGTCTCTGTATCTAGAAATTTCTTTGTCAATATCTTCAACTTCAATCGCCACCATTGATCCCGCGTGTTCGCCTTGTTCAATAATTCTTGAGGCGAGAGGGCTATCAGGGTTTGCTGGTTGTACAAGCTCCATCACTGCTTCTCCGCATGGAATTTGACCAATCATAATTCCAAATTCATCTGCATTTATCTTTGCAGTGAGTTCTAAGTTCAAAGTTGATTCCCAGTCAGCAGCGGAATCTTCAATGTTATTGACCATAGCGGCGAGATGGTCGAATCCCTTACCAATCCCTCTGTGACTGCCAGCCGGAGGCTGAGCTAGTTCTATCAGGACTCCATGCATAGCTTTCGGATGGATAAATGCAATTTCACCGGCAAGTCCATCTCTCGGTGTTTCGTCAATCAATTCAACTCCTGAATCAGCAAGCCGGGCCAATTCAGCTCTGATGTCATCGGTTTCAAAGCATATGTGATGTAAAACTTCACCCTTGGATTGGAGGTAGCGGGCTACACCAGTGTCATCACGAGTCGGTTCAAGCAGCTCAATCTCATTTTCGCCGATAGCAAGTAATACACCACGCACTCCCTGCTCCTCGATGATGCGATCTTCTGTCACTTCGAGTCCCATCGTGTCTCTAAAAAATTCCAAAGCTTTGTCGGCTGAGTGCACTACAATGCCAACATGATGTATCCGATCAATCATTATTACCCCCTCAAACAAGAACCAGTTCTGTGATCGTTACTAGATAGTCATCACTTCTTGGTATTCTCCCCATTCTTCCCTAAGTACGGAGCATATTTCACCAACCGTTGTATATGCTTCTACGGCCTCAACAAGTAGAGGCATCATGTTCTCGTCAGTATGCGCTGCCGCTCGTATTTTCTCTAGAGACCTGCTAACAGCCTCTTGATCACGACCCGCTTTCATTTCAGAAACCTCGGCTTTCCGACGTCTGCCCAGCTCCGGATCAACTCTCAGGATGTTTGCTGCAATTTCTTCTTCAGTTTCGAACTGATTAACTCCTACGACAACTCGATCCTTCGTTTCGGCCTGCATCTGCAATCTGTATGCCGATTCTTGGATCTCACGTTGTGGAAATCCCTGCTCTATCCCCGTTAAGGCACCGCCGAGGTCCTCGATCCTCTCGATATATGCCCAAGCTTCTTCCTCGACTCTATCTGTCAAAGTTTCAATGAAATATGAACCGGCAAGTGGGTCAATATTGTCAGCTGCACCAGACTCATACCCGATAATTTGCTGTGTGCGAAGTGCAATTTCCACCGCTTCCTCAGTAGGAAGTGCCAGTGCCTCATCATATGAATTTGTATGTAGGCTTTGCGTACCCCCGAGCACAGCTGACATAGCCTGCAGTGTAGTTCGGACTATATTGTTTAGAGGTTGCTGAGCGGTAAGTGTCGCTCCTCCAGTCTGCGTATGAAATCGAAGCATTTGTGCTCGTGGAGATTCTGACTTGAATCGTTCTTTAGCTATTTTTGCCCACATCCGTCTAGCTGCTCGGAACTTCGCCACCTCTTCGAGAAAATTCGAATGGCAGGCAAAGAAGAACGCTAGTCGACCTCCGAATTCATCAAATTCAAGCCCAGCTTTCATCGCCGCTTCTACATACTCAATGGCATTTGCAAAGGTGAATGCTAGCTCTTGTGCTGCTGTGCATCCCGCCTCACGCATGTGATATCCCGATATTGATATCGTGTTCCACTCGGGTAAATTGTCCTTGCACCACGCGAACGAGTCTGTAATTAATCGTAGAGATGGGCGAGGTGGGAAAATATATGTTCCCCTCGCAATATATTCTTTAAGGATATCGTTTTGGATGGTGCCACCAATTTTACTGAGGTCGGCCCCTTGTTTTTTTGCCGCTGCGACGTAAAGAGCAAGAAGAATTGGCGCTGTCGCATTAATGGTCATTGAAGTAGTTATAGTTTCAAGTGGAATCTCGTTTGTGAGAGTCTCCATGTCAGCCAGCGACGAAATTGCAACTCCAACTTTTCCGACTTCACCCTCCGCTTCATCATCATCCGAGTCAAATCCAATTTGTGTGGGGAGATCAAATGCAACAGACAAACCAGTCTGTCCTCGTTCGAGTAAATACTTGTATCTTCGGTTACTTTCCTCGGCATCAGCAAATCCAGCGTACTGTCTCATGGTCCAGAGACGGCCACGGTACATCGTTGGTTGAACACCTCGGGTGAACGGATATTCGCCAGGATACCCAAGTTTCTCGTGATAGTTCCATTCAGACATATCTTCGGGTCCGTATAGTGGATCAATCTCGGCGCCTGATGAAGACTCGAACTGATCTCTTCGTTCTTTGAATCGGGAGGTGGCCTTATTGAAGGTAGTGTCTAACCACTCTTGTTTACTATTGCTCATATGTCCCCCTTCATACTTGCGGATTACTAGTGAGTGTATTTAACTAATGAGTCCAGCGCTATATCAAGTTCACACTGTACTGTGTTCTAATACTCTACATCGAGTTAGAATAGCGGGTGAGGGGAGAATCGTATGTCTAATGATCAACCTATACGTGTACTGATTGCTAAACCAGGGCTTGATGGTCATGACCGAGGCGCGAAAGTTGTTGCGCGAGCCTTGCGAGACGCCGGGATGGAAGTTGTCTATACAGGTATACGGCAAACTCCCCAAATGATTGCTGAAGCAGCTCTTCAAGAAGACGTCCAGGTAGTCGGTCTTTCCATCTTATCTGGTGCTCATCTTGAATTGTTTCCTCGAGTGGTAGAAGAACTCTCCACTCGAGGGGTTGATGACGTCCTACTATTCTGCGGCGGGATTATTCCGACGGAGGATGTGGCGCAGGTCAAGGAAATCGGCTTCGAGGGGGTCTTCGGGCCAGGTACAGATACTACTGACGTTATCGATTTCGTAAAAGAACACGCTCCCGCTCGCGTCTAACAGAGGTCTCGATTGTCTAATTCAGAAATCGTATCAAGAGCAGAAGATCTAAGTAAGAGACTCCTGAGCGGAGATCGGCGAGCTCTCAGTAGAGCAATCTCACTAGTCGAATCTGATTCTGAAGCAGGGAAACTTATCTCAGCAGCAATATATCCCCACACAGGGAACGCACAAATAGTTGGTGTCACGGGCTCAGCTGGAGCTGGCAAATCTACCTTGGTGGGTTCTATTGCTAGAGAAGAGCGCAGACGAGATCGAACGATTGGGATTATTGCAGTTGATCCGTCGTCGCCGTTTTCGAACGGAGCGATTCTTGGTGACCGTATAAGGATGCAGGATCTGACCAGTGATTCTGGCGTTTTTCTTCGATCGATGGCTTCAAGAGGAAATTTAGGCGGACTCTCCGAAACTGCCACGGCTGTTGCTGATCTTTTGGATGCCGCAGGTTTTGATGTTGTTCTTATCGAGACCGTTGGTGCTGGTCAGGATGAAGTTGAGGTCGCGAACGCTGCTGGCACAACTGTATTAGTGGCCAATCCCGGCGCCGGCGATGACGTGCAATCTATGAAGGCTGGCCTGATGGAAGTCGCACAGATAATGGTCGTTAATAAAGCTGATCTTGCTGGTGCCGATACTGCAGTGGGTCAACTGCGGTCACTTTTGGCGATCGCTGAGTTGGGTGCATGGAAACCTCCAATACTCAAAACAATCGCATCTTCAGGTGAAGGTGTGCCAGAACTTATAGATAAAATTGATGAGCATCAGATATTTATGACTGAATCGGAACATGCAGAAGAAGAACGCAGAGCTCACGCTCGCAGACAAATAATGGCGTTGTCACGAGCTATCTTGCACCGGGAAACAATAGCCGCCGCTGCAAATGCGACGGCTCTAGATGAACTGACCCAGCAGGTTGCAGCTCGGGGCCTCGATCCTCGGTCAGCGGCTATTGAACTTGTGGCGGAACTGCGCTCACTGTGGTCGGACTAAGTTAATCATCAGATGGAATCAGAACTGACGCGATTTTATTTCGTACGACATGGTGAGACGGATAACAATCTTGAGGGCAAGGCCCAGGGATTGATTGATACGGACCTGAACGCAACTGGTAGAGACCAAGCCGAAAGAGTTCCCTATTTTTTTGCTAACCAAAATATTTCAGCGATATACTCTTCTCCCGCAAGTCGAGCCGCTTCTACCGCGGCTCCCTTATCCATTAAAAGTGGTATTCCGATCTCGGTTGACGAGCGTTTAGTTGAAATGGATCAGGGAGACTATGATGGACTGAGTAGGGAAGAAATGCGGTCGATCATTCCTTCTAATTGGTTAGAGACTTGGCGTAACCAAGACCCGACAGACCTGCGAATCCCAAATGGCGAAACTTTGGGAGAGGTCCGAGATAGGATGGTCGAGATTTGTGATGAACTGGCGCTCCGCCATACTGGTCAGACGATTGTCATTTTTTCTCATAATCTAGCTATTAAGACTTTTTTATGTCATGCGCTGGGCAT
>CAXGQC010000064.1:0-7217 GCA_964011795.1 uncultured bacterium
GTTCTGTGAAAGCTCAATTGGGTGATCCTGATATGAAGCTCCCGATTCAAATCGCGATTATGTATCCCGATAGAATCCAAAACGAGCCGGCGGCAGTTCTGGACCTAGCACGGCAACAATCTTTGAACTTCAAAGAAATTGAAGGTGAACGGTACCCAGCACTACAAGTGGCTTTGGATGCCGGCGCAAAAAATGACACTTCTATGGCTGCTGTGGCAGGAGCCGACGAGTCCGCGGTACGAGCATTTCTTGATGGTCGTATCAGCTTCACTGAGATCCCTGTGCTTCTTCGAGAGAGCCTTAATCAACATAATTCCACATCCAGTCCCACACTGGATGATAGTCTTGAAGCAGAAGCTTGGGGCCGACAATTTGTAAATGATCTCGTTGAATAAAATATAGCCTCAATCTCTCTGTCAACTGTAGAGCTAAAAAGGGAGCATACAATACACGACATGTTTTTGAAGAGCTCCCCTAGGAGCCTGGCTAAATTAGTTTCACTGGTGGCGATCATCACATTGGTTGCTTGGTTAACATTGGATGGTAACCAAATCGCCAGATCTGCATTCATTTTTCTTCTCATCCTAGGTGGACTGGTTTTTGTACATGAGCTCGCTCACTTCCTTACTGCTCGGCTTTTTCAGATCCGGGTCGAAGAATTCGCAGTTGGAATGCCTCCTAGAATACTGAGTGTGGAGCGTGGTGGAACTAGATATTCTCTGAATTTCCTGCCGCTCGGTGGGTACGTAAAAATGGAAGGTGAGGAACATAATACTTCGTCCGATTCGTTTGCGGCAAAACCTGCTTGGCAAAGACTCATCGTGCTGGGTGCCGGTGGTATAACGAATTTACTTGTGCCTATTATCTTGTTTGCGATAGCGCTCATCATCCCGCACGAAGTTGCCGAGGGAAGAGCGATAGTTGCAGGTATAGTACCGAACGGACCAGCAGCTAGCGCTGGCGTTGAAGAAGGAGATTTGATATTAGCCATCAATGGCAGAGATGCCCATAACTTACAGGAGGCCGCTCGGTTGGTGAGAATATATAGTGGTAGTGAACTAGATCTCACCGTAAGGCGATCCGGTGAAATTCTAGTACTGCCAGTCGAAGCACGAAGACAAATACCGGAGGGACAAGGTCCTACCGGAATCACCATAACTTATCAACCTGGCGCGATTAACGTTGCTGACGGTATGCCTTTCACCCAAACTGTCTCAAAAAATCCGGTAGCTGCCATAGGCCACGGTACTCGTCTCACTATAGACACGCTGCTCCTCACACGAAATGAAATATTTGGTTGGTTTGCCGGCAACAGGCCTCAATTTATGGGACCGGTGGGTATAGCCAAAGCGACGGGCGATGTGGCGGCCGCAGCGCCCGACACTCAGAGAGCGATTTCACCTTTATTGGAATTAGCCGCACTGCTGTCCATTAATCTAGGGATAATTAATCTCTTACCGCTTCCGGCGTTGGATGGTGGACGAATATTATTCGTCGGCATTGAACTATTACGGGGTGGCAAACGAGTTGATCCCAAACAGGAATCTCTAGTCCATTTCTTTGGTTTCGCGGCGTTTATTCTCTTAGTCATCGTGATCACATGGAGGGATATCACCCAGATAATCAGCGGATAATTTAACAATAGATAATAGAATAGAACGTAGGATATCGCTGTTAACACCTATGGATGGATCTTAAAACGCTCATGACACGAACTGACTCGCCATTTACTCGTAGGAAGCCCACTCGTGCCGTTAAGATTGGCAGCATAGTGGTAGGAGACGGCCATCCAATTGCGGTTCAGTCGATGTGTGCGACCCGTACCCAAGACATAGAAGCCACTGTCCAGCAAGTACAACTACTTTCCCAAGCTGGGGCTGACATCATCAGAATAGCTGTCGACTCCAAGTCGGACGTCGCGTCACTGGCACAGGTGAGAGACAAGACCAACCATCTACAGCCGAATTTGTCAGTTGACTTACAGGAAAATTACAGATTAGCTCGAGACGTGGCACCATTTGTCGACAAAATTAGATATAACCCAGGACATTTGCACCATCATGAAAAAAATAAAAGTATCGAAGAAAAAGTGGCTTTTCTGGCAGAAACCGCTGAAGCTTATGACGTAGCGCTGCGGGTAGGAGTCAATTGCGGATCCGTGGATCCAAAGCTCTCGGCTAAATTTGGTGACGATGACATCAGTGCGATGGTTCAGAGCGCCGTCGAACATTGTGATCTGCTGGAAAAATTGGGTTTCAGTCGATTCGTAGTTTCACTAAAAGACTCAGACTGGAAAAAGGTAGTAGAAGGTAATCGGAAATTTGTATCCGAACGGCCACACATTCCGCTGCACCTAGGGGTTACAGAGGCGGGCATGCCACCAGATGGGATCATTAAAACCCGATTAGCTTTCGAACAGTTAATAAGCGAAGGAATCGGAGATACGATAAGAGTCTCGTTGACATTACCTTTCGCTGAAAAGGGCAATGAAGTTTTAGCCGGACGTGAAATCCTTGATGATATCTCAAACGGTCGGTTTAGGTCAGTTCCCGATAATTTCGATAGTGGTCTGAACATTATCTCATGCCCTTCATGCTCTCGAGTAGAAAATGAAGCATTTATTGAACTTGCTCAGGATGTAAAGAAGCTCGCTGAATATGCGTCTGAAGAGGATATAACGATCGCAGTCATGGGATGTCGAGTTAATGGTCCGGGCGAAACAGACGATGCTGATATTGGACTCTGGTGTGGGCCTACAGGAGTGAATCTCAAAAACGGTTCCGATTTAATTGGACATTTTGCTTATGACAGTATTCTTCCCGAAGTTGATAACCTACTCGCTCGAACCGTCGAGGCAAAGAAACATTGAATAACAACCAGCTGACTGGCGCATCTCTCTCCACGATGTGGGCCGTCCAAGACAGATTCATGAATAATATGAATTTCTTCGTTGAGGTCGCGAAAGATATTGGATTCGATGCTATCGAAATCAATCACAGTATGACCGAAAAAAACATCCAGCAGATACGAAACTCTGCTCTGCTCCCTATTCACGGTGTACATGGTCCGGCGCCACTTAAAATCCATGCCGGGCGAGGAGAAAACAGAGGACTCAATCTAGCTTCTCTAGATCCCGAGGAACGAACCATAATTATTAATGACCATATCGAGTCGATCGAATTAGCAGCTGATACAGGCGCTAATCACGTCGTGGTGCATCTCGGGCATGTGGGAGATGGCATGCTCGCTGAGGAAAAACAACTGCGGAAATCTTTCTCTACTGATAAGTTTGCGGAAGAGGATATGATTTCAGACCTGGTGGCCAGTGCTCATTCGGCACGACAGGAAATTGCTGGCCATTTTCTAGAGTCTGCTAAAAATAGCCTAGACCAACTGGCTAACGTCGCGAGCAAACGTGGCGTGAAAATTGGAATAGAAAATCGTCTTCATTTCCACGAGATCCCGCTGCCTAGTGAATACGAGGAACTTCTCGAACCGTATACTACAGAACTTGTCGGTTACTTACACGATGTAGGGCATGCCGAAGTGTTGGCTCGACTACGACTAGTCGAGCTAGATTCTTGGTGGGGAGACAGTGACTCCTACGGGCCAGGACGAGATCTTATTGCGATGCATCTACATGACACAATAGGTATACGGGATCACGTCGCACCTGGAGAGGGCACCACGAACTTCATGAAACTTCAAAAACAAATTGCCCGTAGCAACCCTAATGCTGCTTTGACTTTCGAGATTGACCAGAGACAAACTGATCTAGTGGTAGGTCGAGGACTGACCCTTTTACAGCAGATTGGGATCGTACGCTGACTCTACTGTCTGCGCGAGATAACTTTTTGTGTGGCTGTCACTATCCCCTCAGGGGTAAGACCCAGAAGTTCTAACACCTCGAACCATTTACCTGATTCCCCATACCTGTTATCGATACCGACAAACTCCATCGGCACCGGCTCCTCGTATGCCAGAACCTGCGCACATAAAGCTCCTAGACCGGAATGAGTGAGATGTTCCTCTGCAACCACGATTGCACCAGTCTCTTTAGCGGCTTTTATCAGTGTATCTTTGTCGAGTGGTCGAATACTAGACATGTTGATTACACGAGCGGAGATTCCAGCCGACTGCAGTATTTCTGCTGCCTGCAGTGAGCGCTCCACCATCAGCCCACATGCGACTATTGCCACATCGGATCCTTCCCGTAAAGTATCCGCCCTACCCAACTCAAATTTACTACCTTCGGGATATATCACAGGAACTTTGGCTCTGCCAAGACGAACGTACCACGGTCCATAGGTATTCAATGCTGCTGACACCATTGACTTTGCTTCTACAACATCAGCGGGAACACACACGTTGAAATTCACCAGAGACGAAAATACGCCAACATCTTCAACTGACTGAGCTGAAGCTCCATCTTCACCAGTCGAGACACCTCCATGGGACGCAAACAATTTTACGTCAAGATTGGGTTGGGCGACCGACATTCGCCACTGATCAAAAGCATGTTCAGCAAAAACAGCAAAGGTCGAAGCCACTACTGTAAATCCTACGCTTGCAATACCTGCTGCGGCCGAAGCCATGTTTTGTTCCGCTATGCCAAAAGTAATAAAACGATCAGGATGAGACTCTGCGATCTGTCGAGCCGTGGTAGATTTACCGAGGTCAGCGTCTACAACAACAATTTCTTGTCTCGCTGCTGCTTCGATCAATCCCGGCCCCAGTGCTTCTCTGGTAGCCGCTTCCTTAGGAGTTTCCATCATTCTCACCGATCACTTTACCCGAGCTCAGACATCGCTAATTTGAATTCTTCTTCATTGGGTGGAGCTCCGTGGAATGAAGGGTTGTTCTCCATAAAAGACACTCCCTTACCCTTGACAGTGTCAAATTCCACTACCGCAGGACCATTCGCTGATGCTTCTGTTGCCCAAGCTAGAGCTGATTTCACGTCAGCAACATCATGGCCATTAACGAAACTTTTTGCACTCCAGCCAAACGCCTCATACTTTTCAGCCAGCGAACCAGCGTCCATTGTACTGGAGGTAAAATCATCATTCTGAATACCATTTCGATCAATCAAGGCAACTAGATTAGTCACCTTATGGTGAGAAGCTGCCATCACAGCCTCCCATACTTGACCCTCGTTGTGTTCACCGTCACCCATTAAAACATAGACATGGGAATCAATACCCTTCAACTCTAAGCCGAGTCGCTGTCCTAAACCGAATGACAAACCCATCCCTAACGAACCGGCGGAATTTTCAACGCCCGGCGGCTTCCCTATAACAGAGTGTCCTTGTAATCGAGTCCCAAGTTGTCGAAACGACTTGAGTTCTTCTTCCGGAATGAACCCAAACTGTGACAATATTGCATACTGTACCGGTGTGGCATGGCCCTTACTCATAATGAACCGATCGCGTTCAGCCCACCCAGGGTCATCGGGCCTGTGCGATAGAAATTCTGAATACAGAACCGACATAATCTCCACAGATGACATAGAACCACCAATGTGGCCTGATTTGGCATCAAAAACCATCTGTACAATATTTCTACGGACTTTCTTGCAAATCGATTCGATATCGGTCTGAGAATTCATTGTTCCCCAAAAGTCTTCCACATAGATATTATGAATTGCTTGAATGAGGGTATCGATTTACTGCGAAACATACAAGCCTAATCGAGAGATGGTACTGTCATTGGCCTCCGAGTAGTCCTAGACCAAACAGCCCAGCTCGGTTTAGGGTCACCGAAAATATCGTAAAGACCTGTAGTGCCCAATGCCCGATAGAAGGGAGGGAACTGATCAGAGTCCTGTATCAAATACCACGAGATCAGAAGAGCATCCAAAGCATCAGCCTCATCAAATAGTCGCTCCAAGTAGCGTCTTTGCTCAGAAACCGTTGTCATTTGTTGGTCAGAATATCCCTCCCCTACGTGAAAACCAGTTTGCAGAACAAACAGTGGAGCATCCGTATGTAGCTTGATGCTGGAATAGTAATCCGACGGGATGGACAAAGCCGTGGGGTATGCGAAAGAGGGGAATGTAGAAATCGCAAACATATCCATAACGTCCTCATAAGTTGCTAATAGCTCCCACCGAGGAGGATGGATCCCAGAATATAACGCGACCCCGACAAGTTCTTCATATGCAAAGGAGGGTGCAACAAGAACTGTGGAATCGATATCTTTGACGCTTTTATACAGATTCCCATACTCCGCAGCGTATTGAAAATAGAGATCAGGGTTGGATTCGAATGCCAAATTAACCTGGTTCCCTAGAATCAGTGCCCAAGGACTCAAATTTCGAGCCAAAAACCTCAACTCATTATTCAATGCCCGGAAAAAATCCTTATCGCTGTTCGGCTCGGACCCTGACTTCCCGTGCGTAAAAATGATTTCATCACCTGATGAATCAAAAACTTCGATTAGTAGTACTAAGTCAAGATCTCTACTAGATATCTCCGTTTTAAGTGCAACCACTCTGTCCCCATATTCCTCAGAAACTGAAAATTCATCGTCCAAAAATTCGTCTGTGGATACTTGCCAGTTCACTACAATCGCTTCGGCACTTTGGGACATCCTATCCCAATTTTCAGAAACACTCTCGGCTGATACACCACTCATCGAATCACTAAAACCAAGACGAAATGTGCGGGGAGCACCAAATGGAATCTGCGCTTGTTCAATCGAATCAGACTCTGCAGTTTTAACAGAGTCCTCGCATGCTGCAATACCTAGTACTAAAAGCAAACATACCTGATACGTAATTACCAGTCTGACAATTTTCATCAGCGGCTAGCGTGCCTCAAGTCTGTAGACATTCAGTGCTGTGTCATGGAATAAACTAGTCCTGTCAGACGGCGAAAAGCTGCGTGAAAGTTTCTTGAAATGATTCCAAAGCACAGAGTAGCTGCACGATGCTTTATCGACTGGGAAATTACTCTCGAACATACATCTTTCTGGCCCAAATAAATCGATAATCGTAAGGTACCAGTCACGAGTCTTCTCAAGCAATTGGTCCGAAGTGGGAGGAAGCTCCTGTTCGTGCCAGCCGTATCCATTCAGAGGCATTTGAATCCCTCCGACCTTTGCAAAGACATTTGAACATTCGGCAAGTCGAGCAACTGACGAACGCCATGTCTCAAACACCTCAGAGCGATTATTAGCGTATGGTCCGATACCAAGTGGCCCACCTAAATGATTGA
>CAXGQC010000065.1:0-6990 GCA_964011795.1 uncultured bacterium
AATTACATTCGTTCATGATTTTACGCCGTAAATCATATGGCGCTGGTTTTGCGAACGTTGGTTTCTTGTATCTTTTGACGTGAACCGACGGCATCCGTTCATGTATTTGTTGCTCCAGTCGATCAAGAAATTTGTCACCGCGTGGTTTTGATATGTCAAGCAGGCCAATAGTGCCCGTTATATGTTCGGACCGCTTAGCCTGAGACCTATTAATAGGTTCTCTTTCATCAGTAGGGTCCAGAATTATTGTTGGGTTGACTTCCACTGTCATTTATTCCTCCTGTGTCTGCAAACTTAAAGTTAAAGTTGTATTTTCTTGCTGGTGGGCATTGAACCGCCTGTACCGCTGGCCCATCCATCAAAGACAGACGAAAATTTCCCGGCTTTAGAGCCTGCCACAACGATATGGATATTTTCAGTTGAGCGGAATTTCGGTATGAGTGAATCAAGCTTGGGATCAGAGGGGCCATCGAATATGTTGGGGTCCAGTCCAGCTCCTATGTCGTCACTCCTCAGGAGCTCCCTGGCGGGTCGACTTGAGATATCTTGAATCCGATCTCGAATTTCTGCCTTCGACCAGTTGTTAGTGGAGATCGTTTCAACATGTTCTGGGCAGAGTACAAGGATTGCGTCCCCGTAGTTGTGCGAGTTGGGATGATGGATCGCTTCCATTTTTGCTCCGATTGATCCGACCAGTGATTTGGCGTCTCTCGAAGTTTGGTCGATAGCATGTCCAAGCCCAGTCATGGCGAACGCTGTGACTACTGACTCATCTTTATTGAATCCACGTTCAACATGTAGAGGAGCCCACGGGCTGATTTCCTCCCACTCAGCAAAACATGTTGTGTATCGGAGAGGACTACCCAGTGTGGACCTTTCTGTCTCTCCAGGCCGCTGTCCTCCAACATTTCTCAGGACAAGACGGAGAGCTCGACCGATCGCGGCATTTGCTCGGTTTCCCTGGCCAAGAGCGTTGAGGCCCATATTCATGCCTATTTCATGCCGGATTGGTCCGTTGACTATGAGAACAGGTGTTGCACCCATAGTGGTTGCGCCGACGCCGTGGGCGTTGAATTCTTCAGTGCAAACTGCTTCTACGGCTGCGATTACCACTGGCAAGTACTCTGGTTTACAACCTGCCATTACCGAATTGATCGCTATTTTTTCAACAGTTACTGGTGCAAGATTCGGTGGCACTACTGCAACAGTTTCTTGAGGATCTCGTTTAGTGCCTTCGAGTATTCGGATTACCCGTTCCGGTGTAGGCGGAATCACGGGTAATCCATCAGTCAGCCCCTGTTCATAGAGGAACTCATGCACATCGTCATGTACTCCTATCTCCACTCTTCGGGCCCGAATAGGCGATCCCTCAGATTCAGCCTGTAACCGTTCAAAAATGCCTGGCTCTAAGGATTTAGAACCACATCCAGGTCGTGATTCGGGATAGGAATTCCAATCTATTTCAGGGGGTACTTGATCACTGATAGCCGACATTTGTACATACAGATCACGCCAGTCATCTCGTCCGAAGCCAACAAAGTCAGTTAATGGAGTTCCATCTGGTGAAGCAAGAATGAGGGTGGGGACGGTTTCAATATCATATGCGAACGAAGTCGTGAGATTGGAATCATCGAGGAGTGGCATTTTAAGCCCATATTCTTCAGCTAATACGAGGTCGTCTTCTCCATTTTGGGCTAGCGCTACTACATCGATATTCTCTCCGAACACTTCATAGGCTTTTTGTAAAAGAGGCATAGCGATTCTGGTTGTCGGACAGTCCTCTTTCACAAAGCAGAGAAGCGTCGGACGGCCTGACGGGAAAGAATATGCATTCTGAGTTCGGGTCGCCCCTGCTGTTGGTAGAGAAAAGTTTGGTAAATTATTCATCACTGTAAGCCTAGCCTCTGGAAGAAAAAAGTTCGATTGTCTATTTTGGTATCCAGTCGGTCGCGAATACCAATGTTAGCGTCAGTATAGACAAAATAAGTATGAAAGATAGTAGTCGCCCTCGGCGTCGTTTTCGATTCTTGTGCATTAATTTTTTTACAGCACGCACTTGACCTTTCTTCAGCGCGAACCATTCACCTCGAATTCGGGTTTCACTGAAGGCATCATGCAGTTTACGTTCGGTCGTGAGGGCATCTTCCGTTTGAATAAACTTCACGACTTCTAATTTAGTTGGAGAGCCAGTTTGCAGATTTCTCATCCGGTCTTGCATATTTGACGTTTGCCCTATTTTGTAGAGTTGTTCGGAGCCATTTTTTGGCCCACGGATGAGATAGACAAAGCCTTCTTTTTTCATGTTATGAATATTAGCTTGAACCGCTGCTGTGACTGTGTCAGTGGCGTGCTAATCTCGTGGGAGAAAAATGCGTTAAGGCTTAGGGGGAGCATATGCCCATACTTGATGAATTCAACCTGTCCGGTCAGGCAGCCATTATCACCGGTGCTGGGACTGGCTTGGGGCGAGAAATGGCACTGGCGTTGGCCGATTCTGGTTGTGACATAGTTGCGATAGGTCGAAGACAGGAGCCGATTGAAAGCGTGGGAGCGGAGATAGAGTCGCGAGGCCGGAGGTTCTTGGGTATATCTGACGGTGATGTCACAAAATCTGAGAGAGTTAACGAGATGTTCGAGGACGCCATCTCAAAGATGGGACGTATAACACTACTGATTAATAATGCTGGACTCGGTGGTACTGGGCGAGGCAAGACCTTGCCCGAACTTACAGATGAAGACTGGCATAGTGGGATCGAAAGTAATCTTTACTCAGCATTTTATTGTTCGAGGTCAATTATTCCCCATTTTCTTGAAAATGGCGGCGGACGTGTGATCAATGTAACCTCAGGCTGGGGTTACCGTGGGGGTAGGAATAACTGGATGTATCCGGTCGCAAAAGGCGGAGTGATTCAGCTAACTAAGGCTATAGCAATGACTTATGCACGCGATAATGTGCGTGCGTCCTGTATCGCACCGGGCCTTTTCCCGAAAACAGATGATGAGGCCATGCTCGATCAGATGGGGAGTAAGCAGCCGGCAGGACGAATCGGCTTCATGCCGGAGATGGGACCTCTGGCTGTATTTCTGGCTTCTCCGGCGTCAGATTATTTGAGTGGTGAGACTATCCTTATGGACGGTGGAGCGATATCGGCCGGTCTTATCCCAGCGGGCATCATTCCCGAATCAGAAGCGTAATTACAAGGAGTGAAATATGACGAACGAAGTCTTTCCTATTACCCCTGAAGGTGAGCACAATCCTTATTTTTCAGGAAAATATTTCGATCTGAAAGGTAAGCATGCTTTAGTAACGGGTGCCACTACAGACATCGCTAGGGCTCTTGCAGTTGCTTTGGCTGAGGCTGGAGCGAAGGTTTCGGTTACGACTAGCTCTGCCGTAGCTGAACAAGAGGTCTTGGCTAACTCGATATTGAATGAGTGTTGGGCGGCGTCTGGAGAAGCAGGCAGGAGTTTAACATTGGACTTGATTGACGATTCTGGCTTTAATGAAGCCATCGAGTCTCTTGAGGATGACCTTGGTCCGATTGATATCCTGGTTAACGCTACTCACTTCGCTAACATAAAACCAGTACTGGACTCATCATTGAGTGATTGGTCTAATGAATTATCCAGAAATGCCACTGCGGTGTTTGTGGCGAGCCAGATTGTCGGGCGGGGGATGGTTTCCCGAGGTAAGGGTCGGATAATTAATTTAGTATCCAACCTTTATGACCGAGGTATCCCTAACTGCGCAATGTTTGGTGCATCTCAGGGAGCGGTGCTTGGATTCACAAAGTCACTTGGACTGGAGTGGGGCGGAGGTAATTCGCTTATTAAGGACCGAGTGACAGTAAATGCTCTAGGGATAGGCTTCTATGAAGGAGTCGCTGGACCACAAAATGATCCAGCTCTCTCTCCGGTTTTAGAAAAATATATACCGTTAAGGCGACTAGGCAGGCCAGAAGATTTAAGAGGTGCGGTTGTATATCTTGCTTCCGATGAAGCAGATTATGTAAATGCAGAATTACTGGTGGTCGACGGGTCTATAGTCAATCACGCATAATTAGGCTATGTTCGTTAGCAATGCAAAGTATGGGCAAAGACAAAATATTCCTACTTACCGTATCTAATAAGTCTTTCTTCGTAGGACTTTTATACTTGCTAACCATATTGATGTTGTCGTGTACAGATTCTGTGTCTGAGAAGGACCCAACGACAGCGCTACCACCTGATGTTTCGGCCACTGTTGCGAAAGATTCTGAATCGTTGGAAGCTGAACCAGAGGTAAAGACTCTACGGATTGGTATTGGCGCACACTTATTAGAGACAGAATCACTTGTTAATGACCATAATTTCCGACGGCTCATTTGGTCAGGGTTACTTACAAGTTCTGCTGATGGTCGATTGCAGCCCGACGCTGCTGCATTCCTTCCATCTGTAGCAAATGAAGGCGTCTCGTCAGATCAAATGACCTATACGATTCGGTTGGTCAGTGATTCTCAGTGGAGTGACACCGGTCGTATTTCATCTCAGCAAATTGTCGAATTGATACAGATGAAACTTAATTCACTAGAGTCGAGTTATCTCAGTCAGTTGGTATCAAAAATTGACATAGCGAATATAAACGCTATAGATAGTTTGACGATAATTTTCCCCCTGTTCGAATCATGCCCAGAGTTTTTGACGTTATTGAGTCTTCCGGAGATGTTTCCAGAAAGAGTCATCCAAGCAGAGTCCGCAGCGCTTATTCCAGTTAATGGTCCATACCGCGTGATGGACTGGTCGGACGCAAGAGTTGTTCTTACCCGAAATGACATGTGGCCCGATCGGTTTGGAGTTGTTGATTCTCATGCTATTGAGCGAATAGAATTTGTTCCTTTCTCTAATTTCGAGGACGCTTATCGGAAATTTCGGGAAGGTGAAATTGATTTACTACCTGCTACCAGTGAACAGAAAAGGCGGGCGGGAGTGACTGCTGAAGAACTAATAAATGTGGAACCACAAATACCTTTTACATATTCAGTTTTTGTTAATAATTCGGATGACACCTTCGATGAGACAGCTGCTAGACGCTCTCTTGCCATGAATCTATCAAGGAATGACTTATTGAGTGATATGGCGGATTACGATACTGCTTCTGTCAAACCTATATATTCTTGGATTCCTGAGCAGCAGTGGGGATTCAATGAACTCCATTTTGTTAGTCTCGCGGAGACAAATTTACTGCCGGCCGATGATTGGTATATCGGTGTTGGCAAGGGTGACGTCGAATTTGAGTTGCTCTATTCTTCAAATGATCCGTTTCAGACTCGACTCGCACCATTACTCAAAAAACATTGGGAAAGTACGCTTCCAGTAGATGTAAATCTTCGCGAAGAGCGAACTGAGGAATACTATGCCGATATTGTATCTGGGGCTTATCAATTGGCCATTGGTCAATGGACAACAGAAGTCCCATATGAAGCTGATTGGTTGTCGGTTTTCCACAGCTCACATCCCGACAACTTCCTTAGATTCAGTGAATCGGGATTTGACGATCTCATCGAATCCTTTGAGACAGTTAGAGAACGTGAGGACTGGGATGATGCAATCTATCTGGCGCATGAAAGGCTTATGGCGGAGGTAGGATTAATTCCACTCTTTGTTGAGACAGGGACAATATTGGGCACTTCTCAGGACATAGCTTTGACACAGACTATGTTGAGAGACTGGGACTGGGACTCTCTTTTCATTCAGGACTAGCCACTGATTAATAATTTACGGAATGTTCGTGAGATTCGACATTCATGATTATTTTGATAGAACGAACTGGACTCGTTGAGAGTACACTGCATCTCTAGTGGAGGTGGACGTATGGATAGATATAAGGGATTAAGTGCTCTAGTAACCGGAGCTGCATCAGGTATTGGCAGAGCAATGGCAGTTCGATTAGCCGAGGAAGGATGTGGAGTGGTCTGTGCCGACGTGAATATCGAAGGTGCAGAAGATACAGCTGCTCAGGTCTCGGAGCGTGGAGGGAAATCATCCGCGATTGAATTAGACGTCACTGATTCAGACGCAGTGAAAGATGCCATCGAACAGACCATTAAAGAATTCGGGTCATTCGATGTACTAATGAATAATGCGGGGATAGCCGGAGGTAGTTGGGAAGACACTATAGACATCAATTTGAGTGGTGTGTATTACGGGCTTCAACATGGATGCCGGGTGATGGCCGAGCGAGGTGGTGGTTCAATTGTGAATACAGCTTCTGTTGCCGGTTTAAACGGCCTGGTAGGCACAACAGTGACCCCTGAAGAACTCCTACAGAGTGGGGCGGCAGTGGGTGCTGGAGCCTACACTGCCGCCAAGCATGGTGTAGTGGGTTTGACCCGACAATTTGCAGTGACATACGGCAAACTAAATGTGAGAGTAAATGCAATTTGTCCGGGTTACATTGTGACCCCGATGACAGCACCATTCCGTGAACGTGAGGGAGGGACAGAATTCTTAGAAAGTCTACATCCCATTGGCCGACTTGGTGAATCAGAGGAAATTGCGTCGGCAGCAGCTTTCCTAGGTAGTTCTGATGCTTCATTTGTCACAGGAATAGCTCTTCCGGTCGACGGCGGTTATACCGCTAGGTAAAACTGCCGAGCTTGTGATACTAATAGGCTATATATATCTATAGTTTTTGATGGAGGGTTTCAATGACTGCAACTGCTGATGGAGTACAGGGGTCTGAACTGCTAGCGAAACAAATGCGCGATGAAGGCGTAGAGGACTTGTTTTATATTATGGGCGGTCCAATCATCGAGGTGGCTGGGTTCGCCGCAGACTACGGTATCCGTACCATCGATTGTCGTCACGAACAGGGGGCTTCTTTTGCAGCTCATGGTTATGCGAGGGTCAAGCGAGAACCAGGTGTTTGCCTGGCGGCATCAGGACCGGCCACCACTAATCTTCTTACAGGTTTAGCGAATGCTTATCTTGACTGTGTACCAATGATTGCGC
>CAXGQC010000066.1:0-6942 GCA_964011795.1 uncultured bacterium
CACCATTTAGAACTACTGGGATGGAGTGAACCACAGATTGTGATGAGGCTCTATTTACTTGCAATCGCTGGAGCCATGTTGGGCGTTGCACTTGCTTTAAAGGTGTGAAAGACATAAAGAATGAATCAGCGAGTATCAACGAACACCTATAAAAATAAAAAAGTTCTTGTTCTTGGTTTAGGGATAGAGGGAATGGATCTCTCGAAGTTTCTGTCATCTGAAGGAGCAGATCTCTTCATTTCAGATCAAAAATCAATCCACGAATTACGTGACTCGCAAGAAAAATCTAAGCTGCTTGCGGGACTACCACGATCCCGCCTTTATCTGGACGGTGTTATCCCAAAGGATCTGCAATCATTTGATACGATTTTTGCGTCTCAGGGAGTACCAGATCACAACCCAATCCTAATTCAAGCCAGACAAGCAAATTGCCGTATTTCATCTATGCTTGAACTTTTCCTAGAACGGTGTCAAGTGCCTGTAGTTGGAATAACTGGGTCAGCGGGGAAAACCACCACCACGGCTATCCTCGCTGATATTTTGAGATACTCTGGCGAGTCGGTGCTTGTTGGAGGCAATATTGGCTTCGAATTGCTCTCTAGTCTTCCAGACATAACAAATGACACAAAAGTAATTGTAGAGATGTCACATACACAATTACTTCGATTGAATAGATCCCCTGCAATTGCTTGTATCACAAATGTCACGCCTAATCATCTCGACCAATTCTCTTGGAAGGAGTATCAGGAACTTAAGAGTAAGATAATAAAGTGGCAGTCTCCAACAGATCTTTTTGTTGCGAATATCGACGATCAAAACGTGAGAAAGATAATCGCGACAGGAGGCAGCAGAACTGTCGCGATCTCTCTAGGTGAGGTCGCTCATCGATCGGTGTCTGGTACCAGTAAAAATAAAGATGAGTCCGCCAAGCCTCGATCTGAGGAGGATGGTACCGGCAAGAGCCTCTACGGCCACGCAAATTATCAACCAACTGGGAATGTTGATGAGTTATATTCGTTGCAGCTAGATATCCCACAGGGTCCATATGGCATGACTTCTCCGATAACTCTGCTTGAAGACTGGTCCCCATTTAACCAACCACAAGCTCCTGGCTACCACAATATGTACAACGTAGCTTTTGCCGCCGTTATCAGTTACTTTTTGCTACAGTCGAAAGAGCCTAAAAGCCCTAATAAGATTTTGGAACTGATAAGTTCTGGAATAAAGTCTTTCCAAGGTGTGGAGCACAGACTCGAAACTATTGAAAGTAATCACCGATCGCTTTTGTTTTTGAATGACTCGATTGCTACCACTCCTGAACGCACTTTGGCCGCATTAACAGCGCTCAATTTGAATGTAAATCAAAAAGTAGTCCTGCTGATGGGAGGCCGTGACAAAAAACTTCCGTTCCCGACGAAACTCAGAGATGCCATTGCCGATAGGTGCCGGGGATTCGTAGGCTTTGGAGAATCCGGTGCGCATTTTATAGAGAAAGGAAGTCCAAAATCAGCTGATCCCCTCTTATACATCAGTGAAAAAGACCTGACGGACGCGTTTTGGTCGGCTCTACGTATTGCTAAAAATGGAGATGTCATACTACTGGCACCTGGTGGAACCTCATTTGACCACTACGCCAACTTCGAAAAAAGGGGTCGGGAATTCAAAGCTTTGGTTGCTGGATTGGCCTCGGATGGACCAAAGAACTAGGATGCAAGGTAACAAAAACATCCCCTCCGGACTAGCAGCACATAAGAATGTCGACACCATATCTCTCAATAGAGAAAAAAAACATAAGCCTGATTACATTTTGCTTGGGATAGTTGCAATATTAACGATCATTGGTTGGATCGCAATCAGCTCAACAACCTCAGTTAATGAGACAACCCGACCGATATCTGCCCATGGGATAAAGCACGGTTTTATGCTCGGTGTTGGTTTCCTCTGCCTATTTATTTTACAAGGTCTCGACTATCGTAGACTCGCGAAAGTTAGTCCCCTCATGATTGGACTTGGATTGGCTCTCCTGTCCCTTTTATTTATCCCATCCTTAGGCCAGGAAGTTAATGGTGCACGATCATGGTTAAAGCTTCCGGGCCTGCCCTCCACACAGCCATCAGAACTAGTGAAACTTTTGGTAATCATTTACATGTCAGCATGGCTAGCAGCAAAAGGTAAGCAATTAGGCAGTATCACCAGTGGCATACTGCCTTTTATCCTAATTAGCGGATCATCTGTAGGCTTGATTCTACTGCAACCTGATATCGGTACTGCTTTTGTCTTAGCACTAGTCATCGGTTGTATGTTTTTCGTCGCTCCAACAACCAAAATTATTCATATCGCCGCGATGGTTCTGCTCGCTGCAGCTGTGGCTTTCCTCCTTATCATTAGTGCCCCATACAGGTGGGAAAGGATATTAGCGTTTATCGCCGCGGATTCAGATCCGGAAGGGTTTGGATATCAAGCAATACAGTTAGCTAATACTTTCGGCTCTGGTGGGTTGATGGGGCAGGGTCTTGGTCTATCTCGTCAGAAATTTTTCTATCTGCCTGCTGCAAAAACCGATGGCATCATGGCTGTCATCGGCGAAGAGACAGGTTTTATCGGGTCACTTGTGGTGATAATACTCTTGACACTTTTATTGTGGCGCTGCTGGCTACTGATGAGAAATGCGTCAGATATGTTCGGCTCACTGCTTGCAACCGGAGTTGCCGCATGGATTGCCTTCCAGAGCGGACTGAATATTTCAGGCGCAACTAACCTCCTGCCTTTGACTGGTGTGCCACTACCGCTCATTTCTTATGGGGGATCGGCACTGATATCACTTCTTGCAGCTGTTGGTATCCTTCTTTCTGTGAGCAGGTACACAGTAGACTTTAATTCAATTGATGAAAGACAAATAAAAATAACAAAATGAAGACATCCAGGGATCACCCAGGGGCCACAACCAACCCTCGATTATTTGAAATCGATGATACTTCCGAGTTTACTAAATTCAGTGATGACATAAATACGTCAGAAACGAGTACACCATTGAGGATTGGTTTAGCTGGAGGCGGCACGGGAGGACACGTCTACCCAATAATGGCGGTTAAACAAAAAGTTCAGGCTGCAATAGGTTTGTCTAACGAACAATTCATTTACTTCGGTTCAATAAATGGACCTGAGGCTGAAATATGCAGATCGGAAGGCATTCGATTCAAATCGGTGCCTGCCTCACCGATACGTAGTAGATCGCCTTTGAAGCTCGCGAAAGGAATTTGGGATTTCCTGCGAGGTACTAGAATAGCTGTCAGATTATTACAAGAAGAACCACCCGATATTATTTTCGTGACCGGAGGATACAGCGCTGCACCGCTGTGTAACGCAGCTTCGAAACTCGGAATACCAGTGGTCCTGTTTTTGCCTGACGTTAAACCTGGATGGGCAGCAGGCTTCATAGCAAAAAAAGCTCAAATAGTACTCTGCTCAACCAGTGAATCTCACGAATACTTGGGCAAGACGCCTCATAGAGAGACTGGGTATCCCGTCCGTCCAGAGTTTGAAGAACTGATAAATGAAAGCTACGGCAAACTGAAGACCAAAGCAATATCCAAGCTTGGATTTTCTGGTGATCGGCCAATCGCACTAGTAGTGGGGGGCTCTTTAGGATCTGTTGCTATAAACAGTAGCGTATTAGGTGGACTGCCTGAGCTTCTTGAGAAGATCGACATCATACATATTTCTGGGCGTCACGATCATGAAAGGATATTGGCAACCGTGAATGAAATCGGATTATCCGAGCATCCTGGATATCAGTTGCTCCCCTACTCTGACGACATGCCTTCACTAATGATTGCCGCCGATATCGGAGTATTTCGGGGCGGCGCCTCGGTTCTAGGAGAGGCCCCTGCGACGGGACTTCCACTGATCGTAATACCTGGCAATTTTTCAGATCAACAATTGAATGCAGAACTCCTCAGGAAACATGGAGCCGCAATTATATTGGCGAATAGTCGCATCGAGGAACTCCCAAATACGATACTAGAACTGATAGCCCAAAAAGCTGACCTCGAAAGGATGCGAAGTAACATGTGGGCATTAGCACGCCCCTCCGCGGCACAACAAATCGCGTCGGCCATAGTCCGAATCGTAAAGAAAAATGAGGACCAAATTCCTATAAAAATTCATCTAATCGGTGCGGGCGGAATACATTTATCAGGCATCGCAGAGATACTCCTGGAGAACGGCCATCGCGTCACGGGATCCGACATTAAGGATAGTGATCAGATACAAAGACTAAGAGCGAGAGGCGCCGATATTTTGATCGGTCACGATCCGGCAAACATCAAAGATGCTGATCTGATCGTGACCACCGCAGCAGCAAAAGCAGATAATCCTGAACTACTTGCTGGGCATGCTAGAGGTATTCCGATAATTTCCAGAGCTGAAATGGTACAGAAATTGATACAGGGCAGGCAAACAATCGCGATAGCTGGGTCTCATGGAAAGACCACAACATCAACCTTGACCACTGTCATGTCAATAAACTCGTCACTTGATCCTCTGGCCCTAATAGGGGGAAATATGGCTGATCTTGATAATCGAAATATGGTCAACGGCGATGGCAACCTCGCCATCATTGAGGCTGATGAGTACGCTGATGCGTTTCTCTCATACACACCTTCTATAGCAGTAATTACTAATGTGGAGGTAGACCATCTAGATTATTTCGGCACCGAGGAAAACTTTTTTTCCTCTTTTAACCAATTCATTGAACGAATTCTCCCCGACGGTATCCTGCTAATTTCACACGACGACGAAGGTGCAAGAAAACTCAGAAAAAATTGCAATCGGGAAGATATTAGGATTGAATCATTCTCAACGGTTACTGAAAATGCCGACTGGTACGCTAAAGATATCGCATTCAGCAAGTCTTCTGAGCTGACGAGCTTTGAAATTTATATGAAGGGAAGAAGGCTTGGTGCGTCATCTCTAAGATTAACGGGTGACCACAACGTAAGTAATTTCCTGGCGGCATTGGCGGCCAGCATGCACGCCGGGGCTGACTATTCCAGAGCCTCGGAAATCGCGGCATCCGTAAAGGGAGCAAGGCGTCGATTTGAGCTAGTCGGTGAAGTAACCCTAAGACAATCGCTGTCTTCAATCCAGTCACGTAAGGTTACTGTAATTGACGATTACGCCCATCATCCAAGTGAGATCAAAGCAACAATTGCTGCCGCTAAGACTAGATATCCCGACCGGCGACTAGTAATTTGCTTCCAGCCGCATACCTACTCTCGCTCTTCGTACTTGCTCGATAAATTCATCTCCTGTTTCGAGGGAATCGATAAGTTGCTCATCCTCGACACTTTCCCTGCACGAGAAACCGAAGCAGATGGTCTGAGCGCAAAAGAGTTACTGGCACGATTAGAAATGAAGGATACTTCACACGTCGACTCCGTGAGTGAGGCAATCGATCATGTCGTCAATTTACTTGAGCCTGGTGATGTTTTCATTGGAGTTGGAGCAGGCGATGTCACCGATGTCCCCTGGGGTGTACTTCCACGCCTACAAAATCTGGCTTGGGAATCACTGGCTGTTCAAAAAGACGAACTGAACCCTAATAACTAGACATTGATCAGCATCACAAGTATGCTTTGTTGAGAGGGACGCGACGCCTTATGCTAAGGCGTGGTCTCATGCTGCGAGTAGCCCTCATATTCGGTGGAGAGTCAGACGAGCATGAGGTATCAGTAGCGTCTGCCCTTAGCATATTAGACAATCACAACCCTGACGAAGTAGAGCTTCGATTGTTTGCAGTCAGCAAAGATGGTTCTTGGCTAACCCATAAAGAATCTGTTTCCCAGCTGAATTCGATCAGAATTTCAGGCTGGGGAGATGTGACTGGGATTAAAGGCGATCGGATACTCAACTCTAAATCCGTACTACAAGAGCTTGGCGATTGTGATGTTGCCTTCCCTGTAATCCACGGGAGGGGCGGTGAAGACGGCAGACTACAAGGCTTCCTAGATTCAATACATATGCCGTACGTAGGGTCAGGTGTCACCGCGTCCGCCAGCGCTATGGATAAAGAGCTGATGAGAGCACTTTTTGCCGCCAACAATATCCGGCAACCGTCTTACCGGGTCGTTCGTAAACACGATTTCATAAACGACCCGCAAATCACCCTCAGCGCTGTGAGCGAAGAACTACAATTTCCACTTTTCACCAAACCGGCAAATGGCGGTTCATCAATAGGTGTAAGTAAGGTAGGAAGTAAAACAGAGCTGTCAGAGGCGGCTATCCTTGCCTTCAAATACGACGAGAAAATACTAATCGAAGAGGCAATTGTCGCAAGGGAAATCGAGTGCGGAGTCCTAGAAGGTATAACTCTTCAGTCCACATGCACTGGCGAAATTATTTCGTCGAGTGACTTCTACGACTATGAACAAAAATACAAAGATTCAGGCACTCGATTAATCGTCCCAGCAGATCTAAGCCAAGATATCTCAACTGAAATACAGACCTTAGCGATGAAAATTTTCCGCCTCCTCGGAGCACGAAGTTATGCTCGTGTTGATTTTCTTTTGACTGAGACAAATGATATCTACTGTCTGGAAATCAATACTTCACCAGGTTTCACTACCTCATCCATGTTCCCGATATTATGCGAAAATTCTGGCGTTGCCTTTAAACAATTAATTACTAGGTTAGCAATAGGTGGTGAACAGACTAGTCAGGATGTGAGGCCACATGATTAGACTCACGCCAGAAATATTACCCCTAATCCGAAGGTATAAAGTAGTTGGAACTGACTTAATTAAAGCCAATTATTGCATTCTGCTCATTAGAGCAGTAAAAAGCACCCTCGCAATGGTTCTGGTGTGCACGCTAATTCAACCCACCTCGGCTGCTTCGAACAACCTTCTGATCGAGGGACGAACAAATCAATACACTGACGAG
>CAXGQC010000067.1:0-6892 GCA_964011795.1 uncultured bacterium
GAACAAAGTAGTCCTAGCGTTGATCGGGTTGATGGCTTTTGCAGAAATGTTTGGATTTTCTTACCACGGTTTTCTTCCTGTGGTAGCCGATGAGCTTTTATCTATCGGTCCGGAAGGGCTGGGCGTTTTGGTATCCGCAACTGCCATAGGAGGTCTTGTTGGGATGTTGTTGATCACTCTGTATGGCCGGTATGCCAGAAAAGGAGTGTTGCTGCTGGTTACCGTTGGATGTCTGGGTGTATCGGAGATTCTTCTCGGAACTTCCTCCATTTTTTTTGCGTCACTGATAATACTTGTCTGTCTAGGGGCTGCCGGAGCAATGATCGACTCACTCGAGTGGATACTTTTGCAAGGTGCTGTTCCAAAAGATATGCGAGGTCGAGTGCTAGGTGGGTGGAACCTCGCGATCGGGTGTGGCTGGATTGGGACACTACTCATGGGCCTGATGGCCGAACAATTTGGTATATCCGTCACATTTTGGGTGGCGGGATTAATACTTGTTTTAGTGGCGAGTTTGTCTCCGACAGTTGTGAAAGAACTGAAAGAGTTACGCTGACCGGCCTATGATTGTGTCCTAGGTTTCGACCAAAATTGGAGGAATATAATTCCCGCCAACTGGACTACGGCGGCTAGGAGAAACACGGTCTGATAATTAGACGTAAAGTCATATAGTGCGCCCATTCCTAGAGCCCCAAAGGATGCGATGAATGATACGGCACCCTGTTGCGAAGCGAGCGTAGCTTCAAAGTTACGTTCCCCTATAGATTCCGATGCTAGAAGACCCTGTAACGGAAGCAGGGTACCAAATGCGATCCCGCCGATGATCGCGAACGCCCACATGGTAGTTAGTGACGGTTCTAATAAAAAAGCTAGTGTTGATATAAAAGTCATCAGATATACGCCGGTCAGTGCTCGCTTAGCACCTAATTTATTTTCCATAAAGGCGAGAGCTGCCCGTCCAGGGAGCGACAAAAATCCTCGAGCACCTGATATTGCAACAGCAGTTGAGAGACTAAAGCCTAGCGTTTGAATTGCGGCGACATGGTGAAATTGGATACCATTCGTGGCTAATCCGTAGAGCGAGAATATCAAAGTTAGAAATATCAATTGCCTGTTCGACACAAGTAGATACATCGTTCGTGTGAGGCTTCCTGACCTGTTTGATTTATCTGAAGCTATCTCAGTGTTTACTTGTCCTATTGCACGTGTTGGAGCTGTCATGAGACCCGGGATCGCAAATAATACTGCCCCGAGACTCATCACCTGCATAGCGAATCGCCAGTCCTCAAGGGAAGATATGAGACCACCTACCGGAATAAATATAGGGCTTGATAATCCTCCAACGAGGGTCAGAATCATGAAGGCTTTTGCTCTGTCTTCCGCATGTCTCTGAGCAACTAAAGCCATTGTGATGTGATAAAACAGCGTCGCATGTAAAGTAGAGGCTCCGAGAGTCCAGCAGATAATAAAGATCGTTTGAGATGTCGCAAGACTTGCTGCCCAGATAGCAATTGAACCCACAAGTAGCCCTGCGCACATTAGAACTCTGGCTGATATCCAGCGAAGGGACATGCCCGCCAAGACACCAAACGCTGCGCCTCCTATCGAACCTAGGGTGTTTGCTAAAGACATACTGCTTATGGTCCACTTGGTGCTGCTGGTGATGTCATAGAGCAGCAGACCGAATCCATATAAGACAACCCCGTATACTCCTATAGTCAGCAGTCCAAGGGAAATAGGCAATTTCCAATAGCCTATAGATTCAGTGATCTGACGATATGACGGAAGGTAATTATTCATTAGTAGTCTCTTGCCCAAGGTATGGTAACGACTACTTAGCTCGATCAGCGAAAGATTGCAAGAGAGAAATATGAGTTTCCCCGGGTTTTTGGAGCAAAAAGGTTTTTGGGCACTGTTTTTTGTAACATTACTTGCTCTGATGCTTCGGTTTTTCAACTTTGCGGACCTGGGTATAGGCAATTTGTTTTACGCCTCTACTATCAGATCAATGGGCGAATCGTGGCACAATTTTTTCTACGCTTCTTTTGATCCCAGCGGGACTATAGCAGTGGACAAACCACCACTCGGACTTTGGTTGCAAGTGTTGTCGACAAAACTATTCGGCTTAAACGCATTTGGATTTATCGGTCCAATCGCTTTGGCGGGAGCGTTAGCAGTCCCGTTGGTATTTGTCGGGGCGTACCGATGGTTCGGTCTTGAGGTAGCTACTATAGCGGCAATAGTTTTGGCGATTTTCCCTGAGTCAGTTGCTACATCAAGAGATTCCACTATGGACGCTCTCCTGATGTTTGTTGCAATGTTGAGTGCCTTGATTCTTGTTCATTCCGTAGAAAATAGGCCAAAATTATTGCTGATCTGGGCAGTATCTCTCGCTGTCCTGTTTAATATTAAATTTTTTGAAGGTCTTATTTTTCTGCCAGCAGCAGGTGTGTACATTATGGTCCGCTGGAGGAACCAGCTTGCTGAGAAAGCTGGCTTAATTTTTGGGAGCGGAATCATATTTATAGTCTGCGCTTCTCTTTGGATGGTGGCCGTTGAACTTACGAATGTCGATAGCCGTCCTCTGATCCTAAATGATCCGAACAATAGCCCGTTTAGTCTGGCTATTTTCTATAACGGGATTGAGAGAGTATTCCCTTCAGAAGTAACTATCTTTCAGCCGATTCCTGATGCGCCGCGATACAGCGCTGCTCTTCAAGCGATATGGGCTCCAGCTTTTGGTGTAGGGGATGCGGGATTGTTCAGATTATTTTCGGGAGCGAATGGTCCATTATTGGGTTCCACACTGTGTTTTGGGCTTTTTGGTGTTCTGTCGATATTAGTTGCAAAGCGCTCGTTACTGAATGGTCCCGTCCTGTTCTGGATGACATGGTTTTTAACCGGACTCGTACTTTTTAGTTTTTCCAACAGGGCGCCGGCACACTATATCGAATCTTTTGCACCTGCCATCGCGATTATGGGTGGGTTAGGCATTGTTCGTGGCTTGGAGTATTTCGGTGTTTTCAAAATACTGATTGCCCCATTAATATTTGTCTGTTTACTTCTTTATAATTTTGCAGTAACCACAGAGTATCCGGTGCTGCGAGAGATGCTCGCATATGCACTTGCCGGAGGCATAATCGTTTATATTCTGTTCGGTCTGCTCCGGACTATGACTAACCTCAAAATTGCCATGCCGATCCTTTCAATATTCCTATTTTTTCCGTTACTGACGTCGGCGTGGATAGTGTCTTTTTCGCCTCGGGCTCAGATTACACAACCTAATCCAGTCATTTATGCCACCGAAGAATTTGCCTGGAATACTAGCTCTCAAAATCAGTCATGGAGACGGGTGCCGGCTGAGAAATTTTTAGAGAAACTACCAGTTGATTCTTCTGCAAAGTATCGATTCGGTATAGATGGAGTGAACAACGCCGGAGAGGCTATAGCCTTTACTGGTGAACCGATACTTCCTGTTTGGAACGAGTACCGCCGGGAGTTGATGTTCCCACCTGATGTCCTCCGTGGATTTTTAGAGACTGGTGAATTGCAATACTTGGTGTTGTCGCAAGGACGAATAGCTCTTGGACTACTGGACGAAGTAAGGGATATAACGGGTGAATACTGCGAGTACGACGAGGTGCTTTCTGCTGATTTCAAGTCATGGGTAGTTTTTGAGTGTGGTCGTTAGTTCACTCTCGAGCTGATTAATTAGAGCCTCTGAGTCTCGGATCAAGCTTGTCACGAAGAGCATCTCCGAACATATTGAAGGACCATACAGTTGCGAAGATAAAAAGGCCAGGGAAGACTGCTAGATGAGGATATCTCGCTAATTCTTCTCTGGCGTCGTTGAGTTCGCGCCCCCAAGAGGGACTGGGTGGTTGTACACCGTATCCAAGAAACGACACCACTGATTCAAGAAGCACTGCTGCTCCCACAAAGAGCGACGCAGAAACAATCACGTACTGAAATAGATTAGGGAGTATATGTTGGGCCATAATCCTAGAATTGCTGGCTCCGAGTGATATGGCTGCTTCGACGTAGGTTTCTTCCCTGAGTGCAAGCGCCACGCCTCTGACTGTCCGTGAACTCTGAAATCCAGTATCGATAGAGACACATAGAACGATCACAAGCATGCTGGAGGATAGAGGCCCAATTGCGGGTAAGCGAGGTTCAAACGAGACAACAGCGATAATGAGGAAAAGGATCGTTGGAATGGACTGAAACACTTCCACAAATCTTTGAAGTATTGCATCAGTCCAACCACCCATGAAAGCTGACAAAATACCAAGGAAAGTGGACAGGCCTTTACCAAGTAGTACTGCCCCAAACCCAATTAATACCGCTGTGCGCGCACCGTATATTAATCGGGCATACACGTCTCTTCCGAGTCCATTCGTACCAAACCACGCGGTGCTATTAGGTGTCATAAATCGGTCTGCAATGTGGACACCAATTACGTGGTCGGATGACTGACTGGCGAGCGGCGTGAAAAGCGCTGGAACGGCTGCCATGAGGACAAAGATTACTATCACAAATAATCCAATAGCACCGAGAGGGTACTTGATTAGAAATTTGCCAAGAGCCCGAGCAATTCTCAAGAATATTGGTGGCTCTGCTGGAGTGTTCAGTAGAGTCAGCTGATCCGAGGTTTGAGGGCTAGTCGTAGTCATTATGTGTTCCTAATCGAGTAGGAATTCTCGGATTTCGTTGATTTCTATATCACTGAACCCTAGTTTTTTAAAGTAAGATTCGGCACCACCATAGTGCTCGCGTAAAAGTGCAAGGAAGTCGTCCATGTAACTTCTGGGAGTGAGCATACGTTCGATGGCTTCGTCTCGAGTACCGACGAGTTCTCTACCACTTTCAATTAGGTAATCGTATAATCGGCCAGCACTCTGGCTGCTCAGTGCGTAGTCTTCAGCGATATCGTCGTGACTTACTCCCAGGAGATCCAATATCAGCGCAGCGGTCACTCCGGTACGATCCTTGCCAGCTGTGCAATGTGCGAGAATCGGATAAGACGAAGGATCCAGAAGTATTCTGATAACCTCACGCCAGACAGCTTCCCCCCTCTCAAGCAGAGCAAAATATCTTGGCCCGGACTGGCCTACTCCATACGCGACATCGAGATCTTCGCTGTTTTCTTTCATTGCCCGAGTTGCGTCGATGACAGACAGATGAAAACGATTTTCTACTATATCCACGAGTGCACCACGGTCATCCTGTTCCTGTAGTTCATCCTGATGCCGTAGATCAATAATTGTGCGAATAGAGAATTGTTCCTGAAGTGTTGAGGCTTCGCTTTCGTCTATCAGATCTGGCGAGCCGCAGCGAAAAAGCAGATCAGGTTTAACCATCCGTCCAGTAGCACTGGTATAACCTCCAAAATCTCTGAAATTGAATGTGGTCTGAGTTTCTATGAGTCTTGGCATGAGTCCTCTTTCTACATGATTATGGTTAGGCGTACTTTTTTCGGTTTAATGACCGGGGATCCTTCAGTTGGGGTAGCAATATGTTACCTGAAATAACAGAAGGTAGGGCCGTAGAAAGTTAGCCCTACCTTCACAGCGTCGACATGGGAAGCAAGTAGTGTTGGCTACTGATTTTACCCGCCGAGACTTACGGTAAGGTATCAGTAATTATCCTTCTAAGGAAGCAATACTAATGGAGAGTTCTTGGACCGGGATATGGCAGCGAATCACGTGGTCGGATGACTCTCCGGTTTGTTCAGGTGGCTCTTCAGTATCGCAAATTGCACCTATTTTTCTAGGGCATCGCTCGGCAAAGAAACAGCCCGAAAATTTCTCCCTCATTGTGGGTACTGCTCCATCAAGTCTTATGCGACTTGGTGAGGCCTCCGGATCAGGCTCAGGGGCAGCTGACAGTAGTGCTTCGGTATATGGATGCGACGGTGCAGCCAACACCATTTCCGCAGGACCCTGCTCGGCCACGTGTCCCGCGTACATCACCATAATCTCGTCCGACACATATCGAACTACACCAAGGTCATGAGAAATAAACACAAAGGTTGTTCCCTCGTCCTGTTGGTTTTGTAAAAGAAGGTTGAGCACCTGTGCCTGTACTGATACGTCTAGCGCCGATACTGCTTCATCAGCAAGTATTACTTGCGGATTGGCAGCAAATGCCGAGGCAAGCGCTACCCGTTGTTGTTCTCCGCCAGAAAGTTCCTTAGGAATTCGTTCAATATAGTCGGGATTTAATCCGACTGCTTCCAGAAGTCGGCGAGCTTCTGAGTATGCTTCGACATCATCCATCTCACTGAAAAGTTTGAGTGATCTCATGATTGCATGTTTGATCGGCAGCTTGGGATTTAGCGAGGCTGTAGGATTCTGGAAAACAATTCTCATGTCTGCCCTTTGGTCATGAGTTCTGTTACCCACGTTTGGAGCAAGTTCATCATTATTCATAGTGATCTTCCCACTCGATTTGGGAGTCAGACCAATGAGCGCTCGGGCAGTTGTGGATTTTCCTGACCCACTTTCCCCAACGATCCCTATCGTCTTTGATCGCTTTACTTCAAAATTTGCGTCTACGACTGCACGAACAGACGACTCTGTTTGTTCGCCGAAGAGTATGTATTTTTTACCTGCTCTGGATTCATATCGGACATTTAAGTCCTCAGCAGTGAGAACAACTGAATCTATTTCTGCCTCCTGATCGCGTCGAGGTCGTAGCTCTCCCCAGATGTCTCCTGAGACTTTTTCAGGGAAAAAACATCGTACAGTTCGATCATTTTCCTCTATGAATTGAGGAGCTGAAGCTTGACATTCAGTAGACGCAATCGGACAACGAGGAGCGAACAGGCACTCGTTACCTGCTTCAGACCTAGCCTCAAAGACAGAACCTGGAATCCGCTTTAGTCGTGGAG
>CAXGQC010000068.1:0-6346 GCA_964011795.1 uncultured bacterium
TGGACGATGATGTTGCCACCCGGTGTGTGATCGATCAAGATCACGGTCTTGAAGAGGCTCTCGACCAGCAGTTGCTTAAACTAGCGACGAATGCCCTTGAGTCTGGTCAACCGGTGAGTATTGACTTACCGATCAGTAACGTAAATCGGACGGTCGGGACTATTTTGGGCAGTGAATTAAGCAGAAAATATGGAAATACAGGACTACCTGACGACACAATCGACATTCAGTTCCACGGCTCGGCTGGAAATAGTTTCGGCGCATTTGTCCCTGCGGGGATGACGCTCCGGATCGAAGGTGACACGAATGATTATGTGGGTAAAGGACTGTCGGGTGGTCGGATCATCGTCTATCCGCCTAAAGAGTCAACCTTTGTTCCGGAAGATAACATAGTGATCGGGAACGTTGCCTTGTATGGCGCAACGAGTGGCTCAGCGTTTTTTAGAGGTGTCGCAGGAGAGCGCTTTGCGGTGCGAAACAGTGGTGCGCTTGCGGTAGTTGAAGGCACTGGAGACCATACTTGCGAATATATGACTGGGGGGCGAGTCGTCGTTATTGGAAGGACTGGTCGTAATTTTGGGGCCGGAATGAGCGGCGGTATCGCCTATGTACATGATCCCGATCAGACATTCCATAACCGGTGCAATATGGAAATGATAGGGCTTGAACCCCTTGATGAACCCGAAGATCTGGATCTGGTGAAGGGACTTCTGGAACGTCATACGGAATATACCGGGAGCACTGTCTCAAGCAATTTACTTGATGGTTGGCCGGCCAAGGCATCTGAATTCGTTAAGGTGATGCCTACTGAATATCGCCGAGTTTTGGATGAGCAGGCAGCAGCCAAACAGGAATCTACGGTGTCCAATGGCTAAGCCAACAGGTTTTTTAGAGTTCGGGAGAGAATTACCAACGCGCCGGCCCGTGGAAGATCGTGTGCACGACTGGCTCGAAGTATATGAGGAATTTCCTGTACCTGTTCTGCAAAATCAGGCGAGTCGCTGCATGGATTGTGGTATTCCATTTTGCCACCAGGGCTGTCCTTTAGGAAATATGATTCCGGATTGGAACGATCAAATCTATAGAGGTAAATGGGAAGAAGCTATTGAACGACTCCATGCTACGAATAATTTTCCTGAGTTCACCGGTAGGCTTTGCCCAGCGCCTTGTGAAGCTTCCTGCGTGTTAGGTATTAATCAGGATCCTGTGACGATCAAGCAGGTTGAAGTTGAGATTATCGAGCGAGCATTCGCCGAGGGATGGGTGCATCCAGAACCGCCGGAAAACAAGACTGATAAGAAGGTAGCAGTGGTTGGATCTGGGCCAGCTGGTCTGGCTGCTGCGCAGCAACTGGCTAGAGCTGGTCATACAGTTACTGTTTTCGAGCGTGCTGATCGGATCGGTGGACTACTCCGCTACGGAATCCCTGATTTCAAAATGCAGAAAGAATTTATTGACAGGCGTATTGATCAGATGGAAGGCGAAGGTGTCATATTTCGGACATCAGTAAATGTTGGAATTGACATAACTGCCGAGCAATTGCGCGAAGAATTTGACGCTATATGTTTAGCGGGAGGATCTACTGTTGCGAGAGATCTGCCAGTTCCAGGGAGAGAACTTGAGGGCACGTATCCGGCCATGGTCTATCTTCCGAAGCAGAACAAAATAAATGCGGGAGATGACATCACTGACGAAGGATTCATAAGTGCTGAAGATAAGCGAGTCATAATCCTCGGGGGTGGAGACACTGGGGCTGATTGTCTGGGTACGGCTATCCGCCAGGGTGCTAAGGAGGTTCTCCAATATGAACTGCTCCCTCGCCCGCCAGAAGCTAGAGATGCCAACCAGCCTTGGCCCACGTATCCCAATCTTTATCGCGTATCTTCTGCTCACGAAGAGGGTGGTCTAAGGGATTACAGCATAATGACAAAAAGCCTTTCAGGTGAAGATGGGGTCTTGAAAAAGCTACATGCCGTACGTGTTGAGATGGTTGCTGATGGAGATCGCATGACCATGGAGGAAGTTCCCGGATCTGAATTTGAAGTTGATGTCGACCTCTTACTGCTTGCCATGGGATTTGTTGGGCCTGAACAGGATGGGATTCTGCACCAGCTTGGCGTGGAGATAACGGATCGAGGCAATGTTTGGGCTGATGAAGAGAAAATGACCAGCGTTGCTGGAGTATTTACAGCGGGTGATATGACGAGGGGTCAGTCGCTGATTGTTTGGGCGATTGCTGAAGGTCGCACTGCAGCCAGACATATAGATGAATATCTTATGGGCAGCAGCATACTACCGGCTCCTTTGTAGGATTTCCGGTTTTTTTGCTGTCATAAATCCTTTTCCGCTGAGTTGCGTTTCTCCGATCAATTTGCAGTCACGGTAGAAATCTTTTTCGGTTCCGTCCGTCCGCCTGAAGGCTGCTCGGGCTTGATCGTCAGGAAGAGCAGAAGCCTGGATATTTGTGAAACCCGCTTTATCCAGCAGATACACAAGCTCCTCATCGGCATAGCGGACCAGTGAGTATTGAAAGCAGTCAAGGATATGAGCCTCTAGTATCTCTACTTCGAGGTCAATACTCGTTTCCAATGATGACGGATTAGCGGGTATCCAGGCCTCTCCAAAGATTGACGGATATCCGGCGAGTGTAAGGAGTATTTTTTCGCAAATGGCACGAGTGTGTTCCGTATCGCTCACCACGGCTACGATTTTGGTTTCTCGGTTTGGGTTTTTCTGCCGAACGGTGTCTACCAACATGAGGCAATGCTCACTTCCCTGCCGAATTCCCTCTAGTACTGAAAAAGTTTTGACGGTCTGATCGGGCAAGTCCCATATCTGATGAAGGAACGATATTTTCCCGTGTGGTTTCAGAATACGAAAAATCTCATCTAGGGTATCTGGCAGAGCGGCGGATTCTTCCACGGCGAAAGATGAAATAACTGTATCTGCAGTGCAATCAGATAACGGTATCTTGTCCATTTGGGCACTGACGAAGTCAGTATTTGTTATGTGTAACCTCGTGCCGTTCTCAATGCAGCGTTGGACCCGCTGGGCCGAGGACTCAATTCCAAGCACACGTATATTGCTTTTAAGTGATGCAAGAACCAGGCTTGGCCATCCATCACCCGATCCTAAATCGACAACTAATTCAGATCGTTCAGAACTAATCGCTTTGGCAAATGTTTCAACTCGACTATGTTCGATCCAGTGTTCTTCCCGCTCCGGATCGTAGGGGCTATCAATGAACGGGGTATTACCACTTCTCCATTTCGGGATCAGTTTATAAAAATCTGAGGAAATCGCAGTACGTGGATGTTGAGACTCTAGCCATGATCGTAAAATAACGTATCTCATCTCGATTTCACATGACGCTCGTTCGTATACGACACGTTACCATGTCTTTTATGTCAGCATTCAACATTACCTCCACATCTCATCAGGCCAGAGATGGAATCCGGCTAGCTATCGATATTTATAGACCGGCTGACAGTTCAGGTGAGCCGCTGCCTGGTCCTTTCCCGACCGTATTGATCAGGACTCCTTATGACCGGAAAGGTACTCGATATCGCCGCGATGGAGAGTTCTGGGCACGTAATGGCTATGTTCTCGCCGTGGAAGACTGTAGAGGTCGTTTTGATTCAGAGGGGAACTTCGTACTGCTGGCCAACGAAGGACCGGATGGATTCGATGCCATTGAATGGCTTGCCCAGCAATCTTTTTCGAACGGAAGGATCGGTACCTACGGAACTTCTTACTCGGGATGGGTTCAAAACGCTGCTGCGATTGAGAGACCTCCCTCTTTGTCAGCCATGTGGGTCACTCAAAGTGCTTCAAATGGTGCAACGAGTTCGCTCCGGCATAATGGAACTATGGAACTTAGATGGCTCACCTGGGCCGTAACTCATGGTGCTGTGTCGCCTGAGGCATTGTCTGACCCGGCGATTCAAACAGCTCTCACCAATAATGGGATAGACATGTATAGCTGGCTGCGTAAATTACCCTGGGGTGAAGGTCCGGAAAATACACCGTTGCATATGCTCCCCGACTATGACAAATGGGCCAAAGATCTCTATTTGCACTCAGATCTAGATGAATCCGAAGGTGCCTTCTGGGCACAGTCAGGTCTGAATTTCGAGCCTTATTATAATATTTCAGCTAATGTGCCGACTGTTTATTGTGGTGGATGGTACGACTCATACACCAGAGCGACCGTCGAGAATTTTCAGGCGCTAGGTGAGATGAAGGACCATCAGTATCTGTTGATGGGACCATGGATACATGGCGGGATGGATTCACAGATATCCGGGTCGGTAGATCTCGGCGATGATGCTAACCCAGCGGTCGGACTAGGGGCGAGCTATATAAATCTTGTTAAATCGTGGTTCGATCATTGGCTGCCCGAGGAAGCATATCGCTCAACTGAAGACATCGCCCGGGTGAGAACATTCGTTATGGGTGGTGGTTCTGGAAACAAGACTGCTGCCGGCAAATTACTCCACGGCGGAAGTTGGAGGGAAGATTCGAATTGGCCTCCACAGAGTATTGTCGTTCAGCCTTATTACTTGCACGAAGATGGACTTTTGGATCCTCATCCTGCACCCGAACTGAAGTCGTCAACTTCGTTCATATTTAATCCAGAAGAGCCCCTTCCGACCATTTCAGCGAATACATCCTCACTTAACGAAATTGTTTCCACTCCCGACAGGATCAGAGTTCCTACGCCAATAACATTGATGCGGGTACAAGTCATACAGGGGGGGGCTGATCAGGTGACTGATGCGACTGTTCTTGGAGCCGAGCCGCCATTTGGGCCGCTTGAGGATCGTGGTGACGTCATAATTTTCGAGACTATGCCACTTGAGGTACCTCAGGAGGTTACAGGTCCGCTTGAGGTGGAGCTATTTCTTGAGTCTGATGCTCCTGACACGGATCTTTTTGTCATGTTGCAGGATGAATATCCACCATCAGCAGAGTGGTCTGATGGTTACAAGCTGAATATTGCGGACGGTATATTTCGTGTGCGCTATAGGGAAAGTATGAGCGAGCCTAAATTGATGGATCCAGGAGTCCCAGTGAAGGTCCGTTTTGACCTCTATCCTACCAGCAATATTTTTGGCACCGGACACAGAATTCGTCTGATGATATCCAGCTCCTCATTTCCTAGATTTGACGTGAATCCAAACACCGGTGAACCGGTGGGCAGACACACCTCACTTCGTAAGGCAACTAATACAATCCACCATTCGCAAGAATTTCCTTCCAGGATTCTTCTTCCGATTAAGGATTCTTAGCTGATTTATCGATCGACATCGACAATTTCGGTTACTCGGCTAATTTCAGGTCGAGCGCCAGATATTCCTTTTAGCGTTTGGCCAAATGCCTTCATGTGATCAGTCTGGCCGTGTGCTTTGAGGGCGTCATCATTGGCATACACCTCATGTAGAAAGAACGTTCCTGGTGATCCTGCTACTTCATGTAATGCGTATTTCATTACGTCAGGCTCATGTTCACTTACCGCTGCTACCATCGTCTCGATTGCTGAACGGAATTCGTCTTCTTTTCCTTCAGCTGCTTGTAATTTTGCAAATACTGTAATCATATTTCACCCCAATTTCATACCTTATGATTGGTAGTGTAGTGTCATTTCGTATTTGCTGGAATTCAGAGAGTGGCTCTGATTTCCTCAAAAATTCCAGACATTTTATTCTCCAGGAATTCAACCCAAACATTATGACCGGATTCTCCCCCTTGATCGGAGACGACTTTGATTGCCCGAAAAGGAATTTGGTATTTTGCACAAACGGTTGCGATTGCAAATGCCTCCATCTCCACGCAGTCGACGCTCATAGGGATATCGGTCTGGAATCGGTCGGCACTTCCGCATATCACTGCTGAGGTATGCTCATCACCGAATTTTAGCACTGACGGAAGATCAGAAAATGGAGTTTCACCCATCGCGAGACCAGCCGGCGTGGCGTCCATATCCATCTGTATGAACTGGTTGCAATGCAGTATGGTCCCCGGGGGATGTTTGGCTGAGCCGCAGGTACCGATATTGACTATTTCAATTTCGGGTCCAAGTTCCATGTGGATTTCAGCAGCTGCAATGGCGGCGTTGATCTTGCCAACTCCCGAGTATTTAAGATAGACGTCGGGTGGCACCAGTTTTGGAGAAATCTCCTGTTCAAGCGCGATCAGTAGTACGAGCGTTTTCTGAGTCATTTCATGTTTTTGCGGCTGTTGCCGATAATCTCCTGCAGTGCCAGTGCTAGTTTCTTTCCTCCTGGAGCATTGGAGTCATCTTTGTAGGTCTCTAATTGTTGGTACAACTCTGCCGCGGCTAAGT
>CAXGQC010000069.1:0-6331 GCA_964011795.1 uncultured bacterium
TTATTCCAGCCTGCTTTAACTAAACGATCAGTATCGTCACACGCGATACTCATTAGTAAAGCCAATAATCCTAAAATGAGAAACAATTGAAGTTGCGATGTTTTTAGCATGTCTATTTAAAATAGGGGTTTTTATCGTAATTGACACATCTCGGCACCATTAAAGGCAGCGGGCCAGAACTCCGACCAGATGGGGCCAATCTACCTAAGTACTGGTGTTTATTGTTGGACAGGTCTGCTACTGTTTCCCTTGAAACATAGGGACTATCGGACATTGCTGGGTATGCTTCAGGTAATACTCTCACATTCTATTTAGTAAAGGACCGGAATTATGAACACGACTGATGAAAATCTACAACCAGCTTATATGTCTGTGCTCAATCATGTTGCAACCGTCACGATAAACCGACCGGAAGCAATGAATGCTATTGACCCAGAGACATCAGAGCGCCTATCCGGTTTTTGGAAGGAAATTCGTGACAATGACGATATCTGGGTAGCAGTAGTAACTGGTACTGGAGGAAAGGCCTTCTGTGCCGGTGCAGATCTGAAGAAAGCCATACCACGCGGACAGACTGATAATCCTTCTCAGCCATTCAAAAGTCAAGGAATTCCCAGTCTCGATGATGGGTTTGAATTATGGAAACCAGTCATCGCTGCAGTCGACGGATATTGTCTCGGTGCAGGGATGACACTTCTATCAGCATGCGATATCCGAATTGCGTCTACCACCTCATCATTTGGGTTACCAGAAGTCAAACGCGGAATTGTGCCCACTCTTGGTGCAACACAGCGGTTTCCGAGACAACTCCCGTGGTCGACAGCCCTGGAAATGCTATTACTTGGAGATATGTTTGGAGCGGAGGATGCCCTCCGATATGGATTAATTAACCAAGTCGTTGATTCTTCTGAGGTCATGGCCACCGCAATGAATTATGCAACAAGACTCACTACAGAGGTGGCTCCATTAACGACACGAGCCATAAAGGAGGCGGCGATACGGAGTCAATCTCTTTCACTAGAAGAGGGAATCCGCCTAGAGCGCCTACTCTCGAATCACGTCAATCGGACAGATGATGCCAAAGAAGGACCTCGGGCCTTCGCTGAGAAGCGCCCCCCTGCTTACAGAGCCCAGTGAAATTTAGACAGCTGACAGCCATTCCAGGCATGGGTCAACAAATACTTGCATACTTTTGTATCGCAGTAAGTCTTCGGGAAGCGCCTTAATCGCTCCTGAAAGGTCTTCAGCAACATCGGACTCCGTAATCACATCTTCGAGCCTATGCATATGAGTGCGAATCCCAAATACAACTGCTCCACTCGATGGCAGTTTTCGAAATGTTTGGCGCTCTACCCGTAGCCAGATTTTACTGCCGACATTACTCGCGGTGATCTCGGTCGATTTCTCCTGTTCAAATTTTCCGTGCAGCCTGAATAGGTCTTGGTACCGCGTAAGTGACCAATTCAATCGAGACACTAATCTCTCGGGCTTAAGGCTATAAAACAATCTATCGACCTGATCGCCGAGGCTTGTGTCATAACCAGGCACACGTTCGTGAATTCCAATTGTTCCTCGTTGTATCATCTCGATCAAAGACCATCCAGCCGGAAAAGCCAGCGAGCCTGCTTTCAGTCTCCAAGCAAATTCTTCATACGTTGACGAGGATTGATCTCCGGGAAACATGAGTAACAAATCTTCGGTAACTAACCTGGATGCGACCTCAAGCGGATGTCCCTCGCCACCCAAATTTACATAGTCTTGCCAATTTTCCACTCCGCGAGGAGGGATCAAACCGCTTGCTATCCCGTGCGTATATAGATCCGGGGCATGAGAGAGTAAATATCTAACCACACAATCAAAAATTTCAGAAGAAGCATGGTGTGCCTCTTCCGTCGACTGAAATACCTCGCTTCTTCGCTCTGCAAATAGCTTCGTCTTTTCCTGTAATTGATGTTTCGTATCATAAGAAGGATCCGTTTCGAACCAGTCTTCCTCGTCAATCCGATCGAGATCAAGAGACATCTTAAAATCACCAGGTTTAAAGGGAAGATGTGTGGGCATTGATATTCCCTCTACTACATTCGATTAGCCAGTGAGCTGAATGCCGATCTACCAAAGAATATAGCAAAAATAGCCTCGGCAAAAAGAGTCAAAGATACAATCAGTGTCCCCACGATCACTCCATTTATGCTCGGAAGATACATCGAAAGAGAAACAAGGATAATTAATAGGAACAGTCGGCCAATGTTGATGTAGACAATACCTCGGGGCTGCTTGTTTGCCATCAGTGCCGCTGCATAAAGCTGCTCAATGGCTAGCCAAGGTGGTAGTAAGACCAATATCCAGATAGCAATACGAGCCGACTGAAATACCTCGCTACCCACACCCATGATGTCCTCGAAAATCCAGCTGGATAAGGTCTGACTTAGGGCCAAGACCAGCAACGGGATCAAAGTGAAAATCCCAACAGCTATCGAAAATATCTGTATCTGTTTCGCTGGTTCCTTCAGCCCAAACAGAGTGAGCACCGTGGGCTGGATACCGTTAGCAGGGATAGACAGAATAGAAAAAATCCCGAACGCCACGGTAAAGGCAGCTATTGCAATTTCAGGGTCAGCACTGCGACTCATGGCAAAATTAACCAATGGCAAGGTGACGGAAGGAAGTAATGCGGCGAATAATAAGGGAACAAAGAATGCTAATAATGTCCGCTGCCTGAGGACAGTCCCGGTCGCTTCTTCGTCTCGTGATCTAGTGATCCATAATCCGATGATAGTTACACCTGATTCAGCAAGAACCCCAATTGATACGGCCCATGCACCAATCTGTGCGTTGAGCTCTGGCTTCATCAAATAGAGGGTCAAAGACACTGCGGTTACCGAGACTAGGCCGACCAGTGCACCAATCCAGAGGAGAATAGATTTCTCACGTCTGAGTGCGATACCGTATAGATGTCCACGAATAACTGAAAATATACCCCAAACGACCAGTATCTTTAACGTAAGTGATGCTTGGTTCTTTAACTCGTCGCTCGGACTGAATAATTGATTTAGAAAAAAAGAACCTACGGGCGTAAAGGCCAATAGCGCAATCAGCATCCCCACGGTGGCAGCACATAATAGGGAAAACATCGACACCGACTGACGAGATTCTTTGTCTTCTGTAAAAACAACGGTGAGGGCTTGTATCCTCAGTCGCGGGAGCGATACAAAAAATGCAACAGATAAACCGAGTGAATATCCAGCTATAGCTAACTCTGGCTCTGCGGTGCGTGCCATAAAGGCAACTATTATTGGCATGATCCACTCATGAGCCGACACGTTTACTGCGGCCGGCCCTAGTAGCCGCAGCGCTCGCACCAAAAATTTTTTATCTTTGGACTTGGAATCAGTATGCACGTGGTCTCCTCCATACCAAACGGCAGTTAATTCAAATACCCTCCCAATTCGAAGAACCATAAGCTCGGAGATAATGTATCTCGACTAAATTCGAAGAGGGTCGCCAATTACCTTCAGTTTGACCTATAGTCCTACAGGAAGATGGATTCGAATGACAAAAGCTCTTTCTAACCTACGTATATGTGACTTTACGGGCCAGCTCGCTGGTGCAGGTGCTACACGACACCTAGCAGCATTTGGTGCAGAAGTAATCCGGATAGAGGATCCAGTAAATGAGGGCCGTTGGGATATTCTCAGAGGAAATGCTCCATTCGTGGACGAACGTAGGGGTATCGATCTGGGTGGTGCTTTCAATAATCACAATGTAGAAAAAAAAGCGATCACTCTTAACCTCAGGACCGACACCGGCAAACAACTTTTGACCGAACTGATCGGCAAGTCCGATGTCGTATCAGAGAATTTTTCAGCCGGAGTAATGGATCGCCTTGGCTTTGGCTATGAGGACCTCGCCCGAATAAAAGACGACATTATTTATGTTTCGAATTCTGGTTTCGGAGCATCCGGCCCATACAAACCGTTCAAGACATGGGGCCCCATAGTACAAGCTGTAAGTGGGCTGACGTTCTCCTCAGGATTACCAGATCAACCGTCAGCAGGCTGGGGTTATTCCTATATGGACCATACGGGTGGCTATTACATGTGTATCGCGATACTGGCCGCCATAATTCATCGGCGAAAGACTGGGAATGGCCAATGGGTGGATCTAGCATGTACCGAGGCAGCAGCAACTCTCACTGGTCCGGCTATCTTGGATTGGTCTGCCAACGGCCGACCAATGAGACGTGATGGGCAACCCCATTCTAACCACAATGACTGGCCCCGTATGGCCCCACATGGTATTTACAGGACCGATGCTACAGATACATGGTTCGCGCTAGCCTGCCGTGATGACGAAGAATGGATGAAATTAAGAGCAGTTATAGATGAACCCGCTCTATACGATGCGAAATTCGATGAGCTAGACGGACGGATACAGCATCAAGCCGATTTAGACAATTATGTAGAAGCGTGGACGCAACAAAGACAGCAGCAGGACTTATACCAATTATTACTCGCTCAGGGAATACCTTGCTCACCCGTTCGAACTCCTGAGCAGCGAGTAGATCAGGATCCAAACACAGAAAACTGGGGATTATGGCCCTCGGTGGAACATTCATTGATGGGGAAAGTGCGGGTCGACGGACTGCCAGTACATCTGTCTGAGACTGACTGGCATCTGGAAAATGGCGCAGGATGTCTCGGCGAGCACAATGAAGAAGTTTTTGGAGAAATACTGGGGTATAGCTCGCAGCAAATCAGTTCATTTAAAGCGGAAGGGGTCATCTAGATGAACCTACCGGACTCCGCAGGTCCTTTGTCGGGACTCAAAGTGATTGAATTCACAGATGAAATCGCTCCCTGGGCAGGGAAACTTCTAGCAGAAATGGGGGCAGACGTCGTCAGGATAGAGCCTATCGAAGGCAGTAAAACTCGCTGGTACGAACCGTTTCTTGATGACACACCCGATCCGGAGCAGAGTCTTTTCTTTTGGCATTACAACGTTCGTAAACGTTCAGTGGCGCTGGATATCGAAACCAAAGCAGGTAGAGACCTGTTTATACGACTGGTTGCAGATGCTGACATCCTGATTGAAGACCAGGCTCCAGGGAAGATGGCCGAATTAGGTATTGCTTATGACACGCTGAGTCAGGAAAATGACTCGCTCGTCCATGCAGCGATAACTCCCTTCGGACAAAGTGGTCCGCGAGCAACTGAACCAGCAACCGATCTCACTCTTCTCGCAGGTAGTGGACCAGCATGGTCGTGTGGATATGACGACCACGAACTTCCTCCGATACGCGGCGGAGGCGGCCAAGGATATCACACGGCCAGCCACTGGGCAGTCATTTCCATTCTTACAGCAATAATTGCGAAAGAACAGATTGGACGAGGCCAATTTATCGATATCAATGCCAGCGCGGCCTCGAATGTAAGTACAGAAGCTGCTTCATATACGTGGCTAGTAGCTCAGGAGACAGTGCAGCGACAGACAGGACGTCATGCTGGGGTTCGACCGTCTAGCCCAACCCAAGTGCAGGCCGCAGATGGTCGCTGGATTAATTCAGGAGTGCCCGCACGTCAGGGCAAAGATTTTCAAAAAACTTATGACTGGCTTGTAGACGAAGGTCTTGTCGAGCAATTTCCAGAGGCCCCTTTGTTACAGCTCGGAGGGGAGAGGGAAGGTTTTCTGAATCTTGGGGCTATATCGAGTGGTGAAGACGAAGAAGGCGCCGCAATATTCGCTGCCGGCCGTGCCGCGATGGTATTACTCATTAAATCTTTGCCTGCGTACGAATATTTCACCAAAGCACAGGAAAGAGGATTCCAATGTGGAATTATTTACTCGCCTGAAGAAGTTGTACAAGATCCTCATTTTGCCGCTCGTGGGTTCCCATTGGATATCGAACACCCTGAGCTCGGACGGTCTTTCACCTATCCCGGAGTGCCTTACAAATTCCTTGGATCGCCCTGCGAGATTAAAACCCGCCCACCTTTCTTAGGTGAACATACCCGAGACATAATGATTAGTTTGGAATATTCAGAAGATGAAATCCAGATGTGTATCGACAATAATTACGTACACAGCCCTTAAATTCTTGGGAGATTCGTACATTAGTCCTGAGAATTGCCTACTCTAAACGAACTGAATAAATCAACAATATAGCCACTCGCAAAACTATGTCTAAGCAACTCTGACCAAGGAGATGATTTTCATGGAAATACACTATGCAGCACTCCATAACATGCGATCAGATGATGTGGATCTTGTGCGAGATATAGAATCCGAAGCATTTCAAGATGCGTGGCCGCTGCGAATTTTCGAAGCGGAACTT
>CAXGQC010000070.1:0-6161 GCA_964011795.1 uncultured bacterium
GGCGAATCGTTTGAAACGAGTGCGGATCTGAGATTGGCCCGTCAAGAAGTTGACACTCGCGAGCGGGAGAATTCAGGTACTGGTCAGAGTCAGGCGGTAACGCTAGATTCACTCTTTGGTGAAATTCATAAAGGGAATGTTACCGACTTTAATTTAGTTGTGAAAGCTGACGTGCAAGGCTCAATAGATCCATTGGTCCAGGTCCTGGAGGCACAGTCGCTTGAGGAAGTTAATGTCAGGGTTATTCATGCAGCAGTCGGGTCTGTCACTGAGTCGGATGTGCAACTCGCCACAGCGTCTCGCGGCGTGGTCATAGCATTTAACGTTATGCCTGAGCCGGGCGCTCGTAAATTATCGGCTGAATCAGGAGTGGAAGTCAGGGAATATAACGTCATATACGATATCGTCGAAGACATAGAGAAGGCCGTAAATGGTCTTTTGGACCCAATATTCGAGGACCGAGAGGATGGGGTGTCGGAAGTCAGGGCTATTTTCCGCAAGGGCAGAAGAAATGCAATTGCCGGCTGCTATGTGAGAGACGGAGCAATGGTGAGGAATTCACTGTGTAGAGTCATGCGCAATGGGGAAATAGTCCATGAATCGATCATCGGTAGCCTGAAGCGCGTTGATGATGACGCCCGAGAGGTCGTAGCCGGTCTTGAATGTGGAATTATGGTCGACGGGTATGACTCGTTTGAAGAAGGTGACGAGATCGTAGCTTTTCATAAGGAGCAGGTGCGCTGACACGGCGAATAGAAAGCATCGAAGATAATATTCAGCGAACTCTCGCCGAAATTTTGCCTAGGAGAGTGAAGGATCCTCGGGTTAAAGATGCTCTGTATACAATTACTGATGTTGACGTGGCGAAAGACCTTTCCTCGGCTAAGATTTTCGTGACTGTCCAGGGAGGAAAAGAAACTGAGGAACTAGTTATGCTTGGGCTCCGGCAGGCAGCAGGATACTTAAGGCGTGAATTGGGAAAAGAGCTTCGACTAAGGAGAATTCCGAGACTTGAATTCATCGAAGACACTTCGTTCGACGAGGCAGATAGACTAACGAAACTGCTTCGAGATCTATAGTGAACTATGAATGGATTTTTCAACCTAGATAAGCCGGTCGGTATTTCTTCGGCGGAGGCAGTCCGGAGAATCAAAAAAGAGCTGGGTAAAGTCAAAGTCGGGCATGCGGGCACTCTTGACCCAAGCGCTTCCGGAGTACTCCCCATACTGGTGGGCAAAGCTACTCGTTTATCTGACGAGTTCCTCGGATACCGAAAGAAATATTTGGCTCAGGTGACTTTTGGTGTGACAACTGATTCATACGACGCAGAGGGCGACGTTCTTCAAAAAACATCTGTGGGTGATTTGCCTGAATTATCACAGGGAGAAATAGCTGGTAGCGTGCGGTCTCTCCTTGAGTCGCAAACAATATCTATGTCACCTACAGATCAGCCAGGAACTATTATTTCTCAAACCCCTCCACCATATAGTGCGATCAAAACCAATGGGGTTCGAGCATACAAGCTTGCCCGGGAAAATAAATCCGTGGACCTTTCACCGCGTCCAGTGACCATATATGACTGGAATATTTCAGAAGTATCGGAAGGACCCGATGAATATCCGGAATGCGACTTAGAGGTAGAGTGCGGACGGGGTTTCTATATCCGTTCACTAGCGCATGACTTGGGTCAACATGTAGGTATAGGAGCTCATTTGTCGGCACTTCGGCGGACTATGGTGGGCAATTTTGCAATCACCGACGCTATCACTCTTGACGATTTAATTGTTCGACTGAGATCTGGTTTGATCGATGAGGTTTTACTACAGATTGATAGGGTGTTCGAGGATCGTCCGGCAGCTATTCTGACGAGCGAGCAGGTTAGGGATATTGGTTATGGAAATTCAGTTATTCTTTGCCCGACTCGAGCCTATGCAAAGAGGAATATGTCCACAAAAAGTCTCCGTGGTTACGGGCCGAATGGCGAGCTAATAGCTCTAATGGAGCGTGATTTAGGGCTTGGATCGTGGAGATCAGTCAAAAACTTTGCCTAAATTAGCCTACTCCTGCATGAGATTTTACGGGAGAGGGGTAGACATCTTGCATTCTAGGCCTTAAAACTGTTATAACGCTTTAGCATTTGAACAGATAAGGAGTGGCAAATGAATAAGGGTGAATTAATTAGTGATGCCGCAAAGAGAGCCGGCTTACCAGCTTCTACGGTTGAGGCAGCAGTGAATGGTTTGCTGGAAAGTATAGGTGAAGCCGTTAAACGCGGTGATAAGGCGACCCTGACCGGTTGGATCTCGTTTGAGAAAGTCCAGCGGAGTGCCAGAACCGCCCGGAACCCACAAACCGGCGATGTGGTGAACGTGCCGGCACGCGCGGCTGTTAAAGTGAAGGCCGGTGCCAAACTAAAGAATATGGTCTAATCGGCTGCATATTCACGACCCACGGTCAGGCCAAGCTCAACTAGAGCATTGACCTTTGGGTTATCGGGAGAATTAGCTCGACGTATACAAGTGATTTTACGCCGAGCTATCTCCTTTGTAACTGTTATCGACTCTCCATTGTTTGCCACAGATTCCGGAAGCACACTGGTTGCTAGTCCCAGAGATACCATCTGCCGGAGGATCTGGGGATTAGCAGATTCAACCGTGGTGTAGGGACGTATATCAACACTCTGCAGTCCTCTATCGATCAAGGCCCTTGTTCGAGATCCTGAAGGGTAGAGAGCCCACTCACCAGGTTCAGAACCAGCACCGATATCGGGTGTGCATAGTAGAAGCGCTTCTTCCACGATGACGGTTGCCGTAAAGTCCTCCGAGTCATCAATTCCGTCTGGTGGCGATACCACAAACGCAACGTCTAATTGGAAGTCTTTAAGTTGTTCGGCTAGCGTGTCTGAGTCTGCAACGACTATCTGGATTTCGACTTCAGGAGCTACTTTTCTGAACGCACTGATTGCTGCTGGCAATAAATAAAGTGAAGCGGCATCAATCATGCCTACACTTAAGGTTCCCCTGACTAACTGATTTTCATCGCGCAGACTTTCGGCTAACTCCTTTGCTTCATGCAAGGTTCGGTCAGCAAATTGGACGGCTAAGATTCCGGCTGCGGTGAGTAATTTTTCGCGGCCCCTCTTCTCAAATAATTTCGTGCCCAATTGTTGTTCGATTTCTTTCACTGCGAGCGATAGAGCAGGCTGCGTCACGCCGAGATCGATGGCTGCGGCCGATAAGGTTTTACGTCTGTTGATGACGCTCAAATATCTTAGGTGCCTAAGACTTATCTCAAGCTGCGGTTTATACATAAGTAATATTAATATATCATATTTAATATATTAAATTGACTGAATTATTCATCTGCGTCAGTATTAATGCAGGAAATTAACTAACAGGGAGGGCTTACTGAATGGCCAAGAAGAAAGCTTCAAATAAAAAAGTACGTGTAGCTATTATTGGCGTCGGAAATTGCGCTTCGTCATTGGTGCAAGGTGTGGAGTTCTATAAGTCAGCTGAGGCCAGTGACGAAATTCCTGGTCTGATGCATCCAGTCCTAGGTGAATATCATATAAATGATATTGAATTTACTGCTGCATTTGATGTTGATAGCGATAAGGTCGGAAAAGACTTGTCCGAGGCCATCTATGCCGGACAAAATAACACCTACAAGTTCAGCGATGTTCCCAAGACGGGAGTGACTGTCGAGCGTGGCATGACACATGACGGGATCGGGAAATACTTGTCAGAAGTGATTGAGAAGGCTCCTGGTCAGACTGCTGACGTGGCTCAGATTTTGAAGGATACAAAAACCGATGTAGTAATTTCATATCTTCCAGTTGGAAGTGAAACTGCTACCAAGTGGTATGTAGAACAAATTTTGTCAGCTGGCTGTGCATTTATTAATTGCATTCCCGTGTTTATTGCGAGAGAAAATTATTGGGCCGAGAGATTTGAGAAGGCTGGTTTGCCAATAATTGGCGATGATATCAAGAGCCAAGTAGGTGCAACCATATTGCATCGTCTTCTTGTAAGGCTGTTTCAAGACAGGGGTGTACAAATTGACCGGACCTACCAGCTGAACTTTGGTGGCAATACAGATTTCATGAATATGCTTGAACGGGAACGATTAGAATCTAAGAAAATTTCCAAAACGTCAGCTGTTACAAGTCAGATAGAGTATGGATTGCCGGACGCAGATATCCACGTCGGGCCATCAGACTACGTCCCGTGGCTGCTCGATCGAAAATGGTGTCATATACGGGTTGAAGGTACTACGTTTGGCAACGTTCCTCTCAATTTGGAGACGAAACTGGAAGTGTGGGATAGTCCAAACTCAGCGGGAGTGGTAATTGACGCAGTGCGATGCGCAAAATTAGCTCTGGATCGAGGGGTCGGGGGACCGATATATGAGGCGTCCGCGTACTTCATGAAGTCACCGCCGCGACAAATGCGTGATGAGGTCGCGAGGCTTGCTTTGGAGGACTTCATCGACGCAAAGTCTTAACCCCGCTCTCATCTCGAGGATATTCAATTTCATTTCGCACCTAAACACGGCGGGAAGTATATGATTTTCCTATGGATGTGGAGACGTGAAAACAACTCTTGTATGCGCAAGTAAGATAGCGAACCTGCTTCCTCTTTCGTTGGCTTATTTTTTGACCGATGCAGTCGGTTGGGCTGCATTCCTTATTATGCGGAAACGAAGCCAGATCACGACGCAAAATATGCTCCATATAACCGATGGAGATAGCCTCGTAGCTCGAAGACTGGCACGGGAATCCTTTCAATCGTACGCGGCGTATGCTCTCGACTTTCTGAAAGTACTATCTATATCAGGTGATGACTATATCCGTGATATTCGAACACAGGTGACCATTGTCGGAGGGGAAATTGCCGAGAGAGCAAGAGCGGGGAAGGGGCTCATTGCAGTAGGGCTGCATGCAGGTATGTGGGACTTTGGTCCAGCCGCTGCAAGTCAGATTCTTGGGATGCCAGCCAGCGTAGTAATCGACCAATTTGAAGACGAACGGTTGAATTTTCTGCTTCAGAAGATCAGATCGTTGTTGGGTATCAGTCTCATTTCATCAGACAATGGAGCTTTGCAAATTCGTCGAGAACTCAGGAAAAACAACCTTGTGAACATCCTGATAGACGTTCCACCAGAGGGGAAAGATGCTATTACAGTAACTTTTTTTGGGTCGGAAGTGGATATTCACAGCGGACCTGCACGAATGTGTTTGCTTTCAGGAGCTTCTCTGGTTGTGGGGATTCCGTTCCGACAAAAAAAATCGGAAAATCTTGTGAGGCTTGTGATACAACCGGTGGAATACGAATCGACTGGTGAACTAGAAAATGATGTCAGGGGCCTGAGCCAGGAACTCATGCTGACTCTGGAGCATTTGATCAGGCAAGATCCGTCGCAGTGGCACATGTTTAGGCATTTTTGGACTAGTGACAGGTTTACGAATTAGCCATGCTTAAACTCAGGACTTGGATGAGTGGTGTCACACACTACCTCGTGTTGCGAGCCAGCGTTGCATTTTCTTCTCTTATGTCAGATGGCGTAATCGACATAGCGGCGCGTATTACCGGTTTCATAGCTTGGAATGTATCCTCCGATCTTCGCAGAGTGACGACGGGCCACATGCGGCAAGTGTTACCTATCAACAGTCCGGAGAAATTGATAGACGACAAGGCTCGGGAGATATTGATTAATGTCTCCCGATATTATTTTGATCTTGGTCGCTACTCTCGGCTTATTGGCCCCAACTTTGCTGAGTATATTGATGAATTCAACGGACTCGAGGTGTTATTCGAGTCATTTGATCGGGGTAAGGGAGTCATTATCGTGTCTGCTCACCTCGGCAATCCTGAGATAGTCGGACAGGCAATTGGCCAGTTTGGTTTGTGTGCTGGGGTTGTTTCCGAGGAGTTACGAAATCCGTTGGTTGAACGATATATGCAAAAGATTCGTTCAACTACAGGGGTCCGATTTTTCCCCACAAATTTCAACGGCTTGCTCCGAGCTCGACGTCATCTACGTGCCGGCGGACTACTTGCACTTCTGGGCGATAGGGATATTCAGGGGAATTCAAGCGATTCGCTATTTTTTGGTGCTCAAGCGCCGATTCCCGATGGAATCGTGAGTTTGGCAATGTC
>CAXGQC010000071.1:0-6137 GCA_964011795.1 uncultured bacterium
GCAGAGCGCAGGCGACTTCAACGATTAGAGAAAAAACAAAAGCGATAGTCGATATCGAGGGTAAGGTATGGCCAATCACACGACTAACAACTCACAGTCTGAACCAGAAATCTGGCTAATATCTCAGGAAGATGATGACCAAACCTTGGATGTTACGACTGCTGTATGTTCACTCTTCGCTAACTCTGCGGCAGTCGACGGACTGAAATTATGGCAACTGATCAGAACGGAGAGCAATGAATCCGTTAATGGTGATAGTGAGAATGAAAGACAATATGAGCTCACTATAAGAAACATGTGCCTTCTGGCTCGCTCGTTTTCTGAAGCTGGATTCGTCCCAGTCCTGAGAATAAAAGTACGCTCAGAATATTATCTCGATGCATTTCGGAATTACTTGAGAGGTGGTCTACTCAGGTTAATTACAGTGTCCGAAGACGATACAGAACCGTTCGTCGATACAGGTCTCCATGTGAATTCTAAAAAGTTGGACACGAAAGATTTGATGAAACTCATCGAAAACAATATCGCAGGCACTCGCATCATGTAGCTGAGGTCTCCTGCACAGGGATTTCTGAAGTTATCATTAACTGTGAGGAAGTCTAAAAATGCCAGCAGCTCAAAAAATGCACGCCGTAGACAGTCCATCGACTCAATATGGACCTCTTGCCCCCGAAGCTTCTGTCAACAAATTCATATCAATGCTTGAGAATGGATCACCCTGGTATCCGGCTCTCCTACATATAATCTCACGCTGGACTGCTCCTGATGAAATACTGAACGGCAAACTCAAGGTTTATCTTATCGATGGTGAAGCATTTGATTGGCTGGCTTTGGCGGAGCGACTAATAATCTCTGCAGAACATCTTATTCCAAGAGATGAGGCTGAAAGACTCGTGCTCTTCGGCATTGCGCCAGCCCTTTCACGCACTGGAGAGGATGAAATAGCCTTTGAGACTGCTATTGGCGCCTCCAAGTATCGAGCATTCCTAAATTATCAGTATGGAGTAATCGTTGAACAGCTCGTCTTAGCTGCGGCTGAGGAAAAACTTCTTAAGAATGCTTCTCTATTCGCTCCACTTCAGAGACCCTATGCTGATGAGCGAGCATTCAAAGAGGTATATGGGGCCTCTTTCCAAAAACTACGGTCGCAGTACCGGGGAGCAACAGACAGACTACTTCCGGAACAAGCATCGCGATCGCAATATGAGCACTTTCTTTACTGGTTATCAAAATATCGGATTCGCCACCTTGAGCCCGCGAGAACAGCATCAGACACCCGTCGGGCAATGCTCCTCTTATCGAGACTCGAGCAGCGCCGTAATCGGTTCTTATCAGAGGACTCAAATTCGCTCACTGCGGGGTCAGTGTACCTACACGCAATCAGTTCAAATCCTAACCTGTTAAGTAATATCGGCGAAGGAGTAGCCCAGAGATGAGCTACCCCTCGGAGACACAGCTAATAACTGGGTGATTCGATTATTTCGAGTGAATCACTGAGTTCCACATATCGAGGCTCCACAGCGGGTACATAATCAAACTCTACTTGCAATAAGCCGTCTGCATACGCAGCCCGTATGCTGTCCGGATCGATATACGAGGCCAGCGTTACTCGCCTTTCCACGAAATTGCTCGTGCTTTCGGGATCAAACTCCGCACCAGTCGCGTCCGGAGCGAATAATCTTATGAAAAGCGTCCGATCCGCGACCGATATCTGTATCCGATCCCGCTCCACACCGGGTAATTCCGATTCAATACGCAAGAGAGAATCATCCTCACGTACCACCAAGGGAATTGCATAGCCAAATGCGGCATTGTTTACTGCCCCATCCATTTGTCTGGTCATCCTGTATGGAGAATTTGCTCTTCGATAAAGGCCTTCAAAAACTGATGACCGACTCTCAATCAAGTCCAACGTACGTAAAATAGGTAGCATCGTCGCAAACATAATATGAACTCCCTCCATTTGTTTCGATTACCCACCCCAAAACTAGTTATTAGTTCGGAGTGATATAAGAATGACATATTACTCTGTTAGAGTCAAGATATCTGAGTCATATCGTATCAACTTTTCTGATGCCAATACCTTGCATATATCTATATGATCCGATTACAATTCATGAAAATACGAAAGGTCAATGACGTTTGGCAAATGATCCGTACAAAGTTCTCGGCGTGAGCCGCTCGGCCACTGATGCAGATATTCGGACTCAATATCGAAAACTGGCTCGGAAATTCCATCCTGACGTTAACAGCGATGATACAGACGCCGCCGAAAAATTCAAGACAGTCAATGAGGCATATCAAACGCTCTCGGACCCAGAGAAAAAAGCAAATTACGACAGATTCGGTACCACAGACCCTCGAGTCGATCATGGATTTCGTGCTGGGCGAAACGTAAACTTCCAGGACTTCTTCGGAGGAGGAAACAGCCAATCAATCAACCTTGAATCTATCTTTGGTGGACTAGGCGGACGATTCGGAGGTCAAACTCAACCCTCACGAGGACAGAACATGGAGCAGGCAATAGAGCTATCACTTGAAGAGGCATTTATAGGCATCACAAAAACAATCCTTACCTCCTCGGGCGGCAATATACCTGGGCGATTAGAGGTAAAAATACCAGCTGGAGTAAATGACAAACAGCGAATTAGGATTCCAAAAAAAGGTGGCCCAGGTAGCAATGGTGGCGGCGCCGGAGATCTGTTCATAGTTACGAGGGTCCGACGTCACCCCAAGTTTAGGAGGAGCGGTAATGACCTAGAGATAGACCTACAAGTCACTCCTGAAGATTCTGTTCTTGGAACAGTCATAGAGATAACCAATTTACAAAACAAAACCCTCGAAGTAAGAATACCGCCGATTACACAAAACAACACCCGAATCCGTTTAGCCGGCCAAGGAATGCCAAATTCTACTGGGGGATTTGGTGACCTCCTCGGGAATGTGGTGGTCACAATACCAGAACGAGTAAGCCCAGAGGAGAAGAGGCTGTACGAACAAATTCGAAGCCTCAGGACTGAAAATCAGGAGACCCTATGACTAATCTTCCGCAAGATGAACCACTCTTCCAAATTTCGGTCGTCTCCAAAATTATCGGCATTCACCAGCAGACCATCCGATCATACGAGCGAATGGGATTCGTTCGGCCAGCGAGGTCAAATGGAAACACTCGACTATTTTCTTCAAGAGACATAGATCAGATAGGCCAAATAGTGAGCTGGATTAGTGATCTCGGCCTCAATCTAGCTGGTGTAGAGGTGATGTTGAGAATGCAAACTCAAATCAACGATCTAGAAACCAAGACAAGATCACTGGAGGAAGAAAATGCACGACTACGACAGCAAACAGAGCCTCCGAATAGCCACAGAATGGACAATGATGATGACCAAGAATTTGGTGCGAATTTTTTGAAGAGATTCCAGTAATAATTTTTCTTAGGAGAATTGAAAATGATGAGAAATGACCGTTTTACTGAGCAAGCCCAGGAGGTGATATCAGCATCACAGCAACTCGTCCGCGACGAAAGGCATCCGCAATGGGACGTAGAACATGTTTTCTTTGCACTCCTCGCATTGCCTAATGGCCTCGCACGAGACATATTCTCTGCCGCATCAATCGACGCGGATCAGATGCTTCGTGCCCTCCAAGAGAAGCTAAAGCATTCACCTAAACTTGGCAGTGATGTCGTCCAGATCTATACCACGCCCCGAATCATTGAAATGCTCGAAAGGGCTAACGCCGAAGCTACCAGACTAAAAGACGAGTACGTGGGAGTAGAACACCTCTTACTCGCGGTGGCAGATGCTACTGATGGAGAGTCTGCTAGCGTACTTGAAGAGTTTGAAGTAAGTAAGGAACGCCTCTACCGAGCACTTCAAACTATCCGGGGAAGTGCTCGAGTAGACTCCCCTACCGCCGAGTCAAAATATCAGGCACTTACCAAATTTTCCCGTGACCTAACGGAATTCGCAAAAAGAGGCCTGCTCGATCCGGTAATCGGAAGAGACACCGAAATAAGCCGGGTGATGCAAATTTTGAATCGCCGGACCAAAAATAACCCAGTGATTATCGGGGAAGCCGGAGTCGGCAAGACCGCAATTGCTGAGGGTCTCGCAAAACGAATTATCGACGGAGATGTTCCTGACAGACTCAAAGACAAGAAGGTAATGGCTCTCGATATGGGAGCACTTGTTGCAGGTTCAAAATTCCGAGGTGAGTTCGAGGAACGTCTCCAAGGTGTCATGCAGGAAGTGAAAGATTCGAGCGGCGAAATTTTACTCTTTATTGACGAACTCCATACTGTCGTCGGTGCAGGTGGAGCAGATGGAGCTATTGATGCGTCGAACATGATGAAACCAGCCCTTGCAAGAGGCGAACTCCATGTGATTGGTGCAACCACCTTTGATGAATACAGAAAGTCAATTGAATCCGATCCTGCTCTAGAGCGTCGTTTCTCACCTGTGTATGTCGACGAGCCATCCCTAGAGGACGCTGAAGAAATCCTGAAAGGACTGCGGCCCACTTATGAGGAACATCACAAAGTGGAAATCACTGACGAGGCGATTAGTGCAGCCGTCACTTTGTCATCGAGATATGTGACAGAGAGACATTTACCTGATAAGGCGATTGATCTTATCGATGAAGCGGCTTCGAGGCTCGTAATCGAGAGTGAGGCAATGGCACCTGAGGTACGTGACCTGAAAACCATGGTACAAAATGCTTCCGACAGGCTGGACGCGGCAGCTGAAAAAAAGGATTTTGAGCAAGCTGCTCTAATCAAACAGGAACTTATAACAATACAAAATGAATACGAAAGCCGACTGTCGGACTGGGAGTCTGAACATGGATCGACAAATGAGGTGGATAAACGTGACATCGCAGCTCTCATCGCGCAAATGACGGGCATCCCCGTGGATCGAATGCTTGAAGCAGAGTCAACCAAGCTAGTAAATATGGAAGAAGTACTGCACGAGAAAATAATCGGACAAGATCGGGCGATATCAGCTCTCTCGGATGCTATACGGCGCGCACGCTCAGGATTGAAGGATCCAAGACGGCCTATAGGTTCGTTTATCTTCGTTGGCCCCACAGGTGTGGGAAAAACCTATCTCGCACAGGCTCTCGCGGAGTACCTGTTCGATGATCAGGATGCAATCATAAGGCTGGATATGTCCGAATATGGCGAAAGTCATACTGCCTCTCGACTAATCGGAGCTCCGCCAGGGTACGTTGGGTTTGAGCAGGCTGGAGAGCTAACTGAACGGGTAAGGAGGAGACCCTACCAGGTAATCCTTTTCGATGAGATAGAAAAAGCTCACCCAGATATATTCAATACACTACTTCAGATCATGGATGATGGCCGCCTGACAGACTCTCATGGCCGAACGGTAGATTTCAGCAACACAGTTCTCATTCTTACCAGCAACCTAGGAATCGATGTTCAGAAAGAATCAGTGGGATTCTTGAGATCTACTTCTACCGACGAGGTAGCTGCTCAGAAGCTTCGAATCGAGAACTCTCTAAAGAAAACGTTCAGACCAGAATTCCTCAACCGACTTGATGAAATCGTTATATTCGAACCTCTGCAGGAGGAGGAAATTGCTGAAGTCACAAATCTTGAAGTTCAGGAGATCGTCAGACGTATCTCAAGCCAAAATATCAGGCTAGAAGTGTCTACTCAGGCCATCAAATACTTGGCGACTGAAGGTTACGAGCCTGAATTCGGAGCGCGGCCACTGAAGAGACTTATCGAAAAAAGAATTGAGAATATGCTGGCCCGCGCGATGCTCACTAAGGAAATTGAGGAAGGCACAACGGTACGTATTGATATCGACCAGTCCAAAACCTCAGCAGAATTTGTCTTCCAAGTAGTTAGCGACAGCGAAGCTCGTGAAGAAGTATTACTGACCCAAGAAACTTCATGAACTGAGGAGGCTTGAAATCGAACAACATAGCCAGATACCACTTTTTCTATTGAATAAGGTGCTTTTTCCAAGTCAAGAGATCACCCTACAGATATTCGAGCCCAGGTATCGGGAAATGTTGGAATTCTGTATCGAGGATTCAGTACCGTTTGGAGTCGTATCCATAGAAGCAGGCGAAGAGGTCGGAGGTGGAGCAATTCCCAGAAGTGTAGG
>CAXGQC010000072.1:0-6080 GCA_964011795.1 uncultured bacterium
GAAAGAATTGCCATTTTCTACCATGATGACCTCGGGCCTCAGGGAGAGATTGTAGTTTGATTCCATCGCCAGTTGATATGCTCCTGCAGCTGGAATAGCAATTAATTCGTTCGTGCGTAACCGAGGGAGTGATACATCCTCTGCGAGAATGTCACCAGATTCGCAAAACTTTCCGGCGATTGTAACTGTCTCCTCGGGCTCAGCATGCATTCTTTCTGCAGGCACAACTTCATATTTTGATCCATAGATTGCTGGTCGGATGTTGTCAGACATTCCGCCATCGACTGCAACGTACGTTCTCACATCTGGGATTTCTTTTCTTGAGCCAACTGAGTAAATAGCGACGCCAGCCCTGGCGGAGATAGATCTACCGGGCTCAATAATTAGTTTAGGTGGGGGAAAAGCAAGCTTGTCAGCTTCAGACGCCAGTGTTTCGCATATAGCCTTGGCGTACACCCCTGCATCGGGGGGATCATCATCATCCGTGTAGGCGACCGCAAATCCACCGCCTGGAGAGAAATCGGAAACAAGTATGCCTTTATCAGCGAGCTGTTTGATAAGTTGAGAGCCAACTTTGATTCCCTCGACATAAGGCTCTGTGCCAAAAATCGGGCTGCCAAGATGCATATGGATACCGCGGAAGTCCATGTGTGGGGATGCAGATATTTCCTCACAAGCCTCGAGAGCTTCCCCGTTAGCTACAGAAACCCCAAATTTTGAATCAAGAAGGCCGGTGGTTGTCGCTGAGTGAGTATGTGCGTCCACTCCTGGTGAGACTCGCAGAAGGATTTTTGGTTTGCTGCCTAGCTCAGAGGCTATGGACTCAATCAGCCTTATTTCATCATGTGCGTTAACCACTATTTGGCCTATTCCAGCATCGAGAGCTTCCTCTATTTCTTGTGGCCCCTTGTTATTGCCGTGAAACGCCGACCTAGATAGACTGACTCCCGCCTGCCGTAAGACTGAAATTTCGCCGCCTGATACTACGTCGAAGGAGAGTCCCAAACTTGAAAGAAATCTTGCAAGGGGTATGTTGATCCATGCCTTAGATGCATAGTGAATTTCTACGCCGTACGGCCAGTGAGAGGCGAATGCATCAATGTAACTAGTCGCCTGATGCCTCAAAGTTTCTATGTCGAACACATACAGTGGAGTGCCATATTCATTGGCGAGCTCTCGAATATCACACCCACCGATTTGCAGGACACCTTCTTCGGACGTTTGGCTGCTAAGTGGCAAAACCTTTGCCTTCGGCGGTTCATGGGTCATAAGGTGTTCCTTTACTTTATATCTTGCGTCTACTTTCTAAATTAATCTGGATTCAGACTAATATCCATGTCCTGATGTTGTATTCCAGCATCTAGATATAGAGGGCCTCTTTCCTTATAGCCTAATTCCCAGTAGAACGGCATGGCTTGAATCTGTGCGGACAACGTAATTTGTTTGTGTCCGAGTTCTCTAGCAATATCATGGCATTTGTTTATCAGCAGACTGCCTACTCCGAGTCTGCGCCCACTTTCTTTCACAGCCACACGACCGACATGGAGTGTTTCAGCGTCGATGGTTCTTATATCTGTGGTGCTAGGCAGGAATAGGCGGGCAGTTCCAAATACTTCTTCTCCTGCATAGGCGATGAGGTGAATTACCCGGTTGGATGAAATAGCGTCCAATGAGTCAAGATCGTCAATTTCCTCCTCTTCGGGCACCTTTTGTTCCTCGATAAATACGGTCTGTCTGAGCTGTAGAATCTTTTCAAGCTCTTCGCTATATTCGACTATTTTTACACTGAATGTGTTCATACTACCCACCTAATGTTTACGAGTGTTTGCATCACACTAGATGAGAGGCCAAGGGAAGGCTCTAAATTCTGAAGGCATCGCAGGCAGAGTCCTTTCTGTGAGGAGTGTTTGAATCCGATCTAGCAAAGACTCTAGCTCGCTTGAGCTAATTAAGGAATAAAGTTCGCAGTTCATGTCGATTGGTGACGATAGAAATTCAAGTGTGCGCTGCAGGTCAACAATTAGCTTTGAATCGAACTCGATACCCGCAAAATTCCATATGACAGTGCGCAATTTGTTTTCACGATGAAAGCAAAGGCCGTTATCAATTCCCCATATACGTTGCTTTTCGTCTATCAATACATGGCCAGCCTTCCGATCCGCGTTGTTAGAGATGTAGTCGAATACAGCAAGTTCCATGAGAGACATCTCTATCGAACTAAGTTCTGAGTATTTGACTGCTCTATCTGGATTCTCTGGCAAGTTTATGTCTTGTTCCATTGTAAAAAAGTGCGCTGACGGATCGTGGCCAATAAACAACTGTAAGGATCCGTTTCCGTGTGGCCCATCCGGCCTTATTACGGTTGGAGGAATGAGGTTCCAGCCGAGGAGCTTTGACAGCTCGTATGCTGCAACTTCTCTGAGATGGAGCCCAGATTCGAAATCCCATAAATATTGTTCTCCTGCAACCGGCTTATAGACTGCAAATCCTTTGTTGCCTGACTGATCCACCATGGAAGCCAGGAATACGTAATTTGAGGCTCCAGTGAATTGCCTTAACGTATCAAAGGCAGATTCAGCTAGTAACTCCTCCACTGTCGGATCCGTCGGATTCCAAGAGTTTGTGATGTCAAGGATGGAAGTCATAATCAAACCTTAGATCAATCGGTGTTTTTTGACGAACCGGGGAATGTCAATTCAAAGTCAGCTACAACATTTATAGTGATTTCGATCGGTGCACTCTTTTCGTTTGGCGACCATATTGATACGACGCCCGTGGCGTAAGATGCTGGTAACAGGGTTGGATTAACTTCGATCCGCAGTGATGTGGTGTCGCAAGAAGCTGCTGTACAAGTTAGATTGTCCCCCGGCGCGATCCCAGCGGGAGGATTCACTACCAAAAAACCTACACTAGACTTGGCACGCCATGTGGACAGGCCACTACCGGAATTTCGAATAGGAATATCTACCCACGTTATCGCTGCAGGGCTGTTCATCCTAATGGTATGGCTTCGTGGGGGCACTGACAGAATAGGCCGTCCGATCAGCTTCGCTTCCTCCTGCAAGAAGTTTGCTGGAGTGACCTCAGTATGCCAAGGAGCGGGTGTTTTGATATCCATATTTGCGTATGGCGGATAAAAGTTGCCAGGCGACAGTGCGCTGTTCACCTCAGTGCTAAAAAGGTCGGGCAGAGTTATGGGGATAGGTGACCACAGGGGGGTACCGTTAATAGTAGGAGGGTTTTTTATGCACCCCCATACTAGTTCTTGGTATGGGAACTCGTTATGGCTCTGTGTTCCCGAACAAGAATATTGGGAACGAGGCCAAGTAAAAGATGGATCGAGAGGGTGATTGCTGCTGTATGACCCATATCCAGTGAAACCGTTATACGCCCACGTAGCGTAATACCAGTTCTCGAGGATCTCGGTTTGACTATCAGTGTCAGTACCCACAATCGGTGAAATTTGCGGAGCGTTGTTCCACTTCGCGCCCAGAATCTTCACACCCTTCGCTATGTTGTAGGTGAAATGAGTCGAGATCAATGCTTGGGCATCCGACGGTTGGGAGTTTTCTCCAAGTGGATTAATCATTCCTGTGGTTACCTGCATGACTCCATGGCCACAGTCAAATGAAATTACAGAATCACCGAGGCCATTCCATGCGGTGGACTTGGTCGCCATAGTCATTTTCGTCTCCACCCAGGCAATTGACTTTATAAGGGTGGGTGGAACATATCCACCACCGACGTATCTGTTATAGCGGGTTCCTTGTTCAAGCCGATCCAGCGCAAATCGTGCATCCTGGGGAAAAAGTAAGTTATTCGCTGCGGCATCGATGGCATGAATATAGAGGAGTCTATTTTCTCCTCCTTCGTAGGCGGCAGGTCGGTAAGCGCCGAATGCACACGCATACGTTTTGGTTGTTAGGGCTGATGATCCGAATAACACCAAGTACAGGGCAACGAGGGAAAATACTAAAATTGATTTGGTCAGGCGCGAGGAATTATTCATTTGACCACCACCCAAATATTCGTGTTTCTGGACTCTCATCAACTTTATATCTCATGCCCGTTTCGCGATCGATTACATAAATCATGCCATATCCGGGGTTCGCACTGGACAATCCATCGAAGCTTTTTGTCAACAAGTAGTCCTCATCATGCGACCAAACAATCGGAACGTCAAAGCCTGTCTGACCTGGTGGGAGAGGTATAAAGTCAAGCAAATCTCCGTTAGAAAGCGTTATGCCACTTTTCTGGCGCCCGACAATATTTGTACCGATGGTTACTGTTTGTTCAATCGGTGACCATATGGGCGAGTACTGCTCGGTCGGATTCTCTCCTAGTAGAGCGCGAGGTTGTTGGTCTCTACAGTCTATTTCAGCAAGATATGTTTGGAAAAATAAACGTTCAGATTGTATTACGGTTTGCAGATATATCATTTTTTGGCCGTCGGGACTGATCGAAAAATCTCTGGCAAATGTATCTGATATTTTGAAGCAAATTTCTGGTTCGGTTTCGGATTGAGAATGCTTTGAAACAAAAACACCGGTAGAAAAGATTTCGACATAATACTGACTTCCCAAATCACCTTCTCCTAAGGGGAATAAACCCCGAGAGTAAGCTCGTTGGACGGCATATACGGTCCTGGTCTGAGTAGATAGTTCTAGTTCAACCAACTCCTGAACTTGTTGTCTGACCCTGCGGTACATTAAGTGTGTGCCATCCCGAGTCCAGATAGGCTTCACTCCTATATCGGGATCGCTAGCGAGTAGATTTCGTTTTCCGGTTTTCAGGTCAAGTAACCATAGTTCACCTGTTGGCAGGGTATCCATATTTCCGGGCGGTTTTACGAGGAAAGCAATAGAGTTATTGACTATCCCCTCTGCAGGCACTATCGAAAAGTTGGGTGAATGTTCGATGACTGTTAAAAGTTGACCTTCGTCCCAGTCAGATTCGGGAGTAAAATAAATTTCATCATAGTTTGGATTGAATCGAGAATAGAGAAATCCAGGTCCCGAACTGGCTGGAGATACCCATTGATAGTCAGGATTCCATGAGAAAAGGGCGAGGGCAAGAAACGCTATTCCTATGGAGATGGTGAATAGGCTACCTACGGCCAATAGCGCCCGCCGCGTGGAATATATTCGAGAAGTTTTCATATTCAGGTATATTTTAGTCTGTAGATAAATGCTGGCGTTACATAGAAACATGCAGCGTTATCCTTTATTTGCGACTTTTTACATTGGGTAATAAATTATGCTAATCAATTATTATTTGAATCTTTTAGCGATCTCACCGCTTGCATTCGTCGTATTTGTAGGAGCATTCTTCTGCTCACTATTGACCGCTCTGATTTTGCACGAAGTGGCTCACGGATTGGTTGCGGCGCGACTGGGTGACAACACAGCTCGAGTAATGGGCCGCCTGACGCTCGATCCACGGTCTCACTGGGACCCAATAGGTACAACAATGATGTTTATAGTGGGTTTTGGCTGGGCTAAGCCTGTCCCAGTTAATCCATACAATCTGCGGCGTCGGGTGACTGACATGGCTTTAGTTGCTTTTGCAGGGCCAGCCACTAATTTTCTAATAGCGCTTGTTGCGGGTATTCCGATAAGGCTAGGTGTTGTTGATCTGCGGACACCATTTGATAATGTGCTGTATGTTCCTACCGGATTGGGAGGGTTAATAGGCCTGTTTCTAGGAACAGTCATGCTTCTGAACGTGCTGATAGGTGTGTTCAATCTTTTGCCGATCCCGCCGTTAGATGGTTCGAAGATCCTACCGGTGTTTTTACCTCGGGAAATCCGAGGGGCTTATGAGCGACTATCGAACTATGGGTTTCTATTGCTGATACTCCTTATTTTCCTGCCCTACTTTGGTTTACCTGGTTTAGGTTCGATTATCAGTCCGATATTATCTTTTCTCATTCCAGTGTTCGCCGGTAGCTGATGATTTATTGGGTTGATAGAGGTAGGCTTAGAATTAAGGGAGTTGACAATGACAAATGTGGCTATTTTAGGTACCGGACTTATAGGCTCTTCAGTAGGACTTAACCTAAGGAAGATTTATGAAAAGCG
>CAXGQC010000073.1:0-6078 GCA_964011795.1 uncultured bacterium
TAGTTCTCCCAACGGCTTGCTTTTTCCGGCATCTCTTCTGCCGTAAGCTGAACATGGCCATTTACATCAGTGGCCCTCGAAACTAAGGTATGGTCGCCGGGGGTCGGGTTCCAATCCATTGTGAATAATTTCCAGGAATATTTGGTGGACCTCGGGTCGACAGTTGCTTCTTGCCAAGGGCCGTCATCGACCTTTACTTCGACGCTGCGAAGCGGAGTACCATCCGTCAGCACAAAACCCGTTATTTTGTGCTGATTGCCCAGTTTTGTTACTCGCACAACTGCAGACTTTAACTGAATCCTGGTGACCGAATTTTCGACCCATCGTTCTTCACCACCAATCATTTCTTTCTTTAAGGTAACGTAGTCGCGACCCATAAACCTGCCCATATGTCGTCTATCTTGGACATGTATTTGTGTTAACCATTTAACATTGGCGACACCGTAAAAACCGGGCACGAGAAGACGTACTGGCCGACCGTGACCCTGAGGTAAATTTTCGCCGTTCATTTCAAGAGCTAACAGGTTTTCCTCACGCAAGGCTTCTGCCACAGGAAGGCTTCTAGAAAAGGACTGCTCTACTTCGATGTCCCGATTTGGAATCTCCTCTGCTCCGCTATCGGCGCCAAAGAATACGACTTCAGTCCCCTCGCTTTTCACTCCACTTGCATTGAGCAAGTCTTGAAGTCTCACGCCTTTCCAATTCGCGTTACCAATCAGGCCTTGGAACCTACCTGTATTATTTCCACCACACTCAAAACCCGCATCTATGTCGACTTGGTTCATGCCTTGCAGATCAGAGAGGCTATATTCCATCTCTCGATCAACTAACCCAGTTACTTTAAGGGTGTAATCGGAGAGATCTATCTCTGGTTGGCCGTAATGTTGTACAACATAAAAGTCCTGATTGTCGGTATAGAAGTCTGAGATCATTCTTGTGTCTAACCAGTGCGGTGCGCCCGGTCTTGCAGGTGGTCTGCTGTAATCTTCAGGCATATCAGTAAACAAAACCAGCTCCTCTCCTTGCGCGAGAGCCGGAAGTATCCATTGGGGCATGCTTGCCAGTGTGCCAGCCGCCACACTCGTGTTGACTGTTTTTTTTATCGCTTCTCTTCGGGTAATTTTTTTGTCATTCATAGGGCAGTCCTCGTTTAATCTTATAATTTGGTCTTAAAATTCGTAAGCTTTCCAATGATCTTCTCTGTACTTATTTGGGTTTGCCAAAATCTGGGTTCTTGCTTCTGTTACTTCTCCAACGGTCAGTTTCTTAAAATTTTTCGGTAGTGTCTCAGCGTTGAATTCTTCTAATAACCAATTCAAAACTTCAGTGAGCTCAGCATTTGAGATGGGGGCATGAGCAGAGCCTGGGACTCGCGCCAGATATCCTCGCATGGCATTGACATTCATCATATGTCCAAGTTCATCGTGCAGAGTTGGGACATTTGGGGGTTTACCCTCGCCCATTGGGCGATGGCATCCGCTACAATAAAGTAAATAGTTTGTTCGCGGACTAGCAGCGAAAACTGCGTTGGTAGTTTGTAATAAGAGAAGGCCAAGCGATGTGAAAAGCACGAGTTTTTTTCGCATGGTTTGACTACTCGTCGGCTGTGCCTAACACTAACGAAACGGTGCAATGATAGCTTGTATTTTCAGTCCCAAAACACCACAGCACAGTACTGCTATTGCTGTTGAAATAAACTGGTTTGTCACCTTCCGTATTGTGGCAACCACATCGTGAGCAGACTGCCTTTCCACAACAGTCGTTATATGACATTAGGTAGCTGCGCCCGTCTGCCGGATTAGTGCAAGTGCCAACCCAGGTGATAGGTGAAGCTTCAGAGCCGGGAGGACAGGAAGTATATGTCCCTCCGCAACACGTACAAAGTGTCCCGCTCATGGCGCAGTATCGCCAGTAATCGCAGCTCTGTGGATCACCAATTTCTTGGACTGATTCTTGAGCAAACGATCGTGCCACAGGCAATAGCGGGAACGATGCTGCACCGGTCAGGAAAATACCCAGCTTAGAAATGAAGTTTCTTCGAGATAGCTTGCGAGCCATAGCTAAACTTGTGCGGCGCGCACTTTCATCTATCCAGTAGTAAGTTCTATCAATAATCCTGTCTATTCTCATGACATATTTTCCGCTGCTGATAGTTTGGTTTTAGATTCTAATGGTTCAGACTTAGATTCCACATATTCTTGGACCGTAGCTATACCTGTGGTCATTGATTCGATGAGACTCTCGAGGTGCTCCCTCGTATTGACCAGTCCTTTACTTCTCAGGATTCCGTCACCATCAATTAGGACTGCGAAAGGCAGTTTACTCACTTGATAGTATATCCCGAGCGATTCGGATACAAAGTAAGGATAATTCTCAATGTCCAAGTCACGGATATAATTTTCATGCTGTTCAATATTTTCGCCATCGCTTGCGAAAAACAATTTTATATCGTTCAACTCAGCCTTTGCTAATGACTTCGCTGTAGGTACCAACTCTTTGCACACTGGACAAGTAGGAGAAATAAATAAGATAAAGGATGCTTGCTCTTCTTGTCTGCTTCCACCTAGTCGGATGGACTCTCCTTGCAGTGACGTAGCTTTTATCTCTTCGGTAATTTCACCTATTTTCGGTCCGGACGTTGGCTGAAGTGCTCCAGCCGGTGCCACTCTTTCGTGTAGTATCCCGACTTGACGTGTGATCGCAAATAGAAGGATTGTCAGTACAACTACGACTACCCATAAAATCACGTTTGAAATAATCAACGCTTCATTCACTGACGTTTCTCCAAGAATTAATTGCGTTATTATTTCGCAGTAATTGGTTGGCCGCCGCGTAAACTAATACGACACATAAGAAGCTGAAAAACATATTCAAATAATCCAAGGTGCCAAGAATTCTTGAATTCGACGGCAGAATTGATAACAGCATAAGACCGATCAGTGCAAAGTTCCTTATCACTAGCCCGAATGATAAATGGGGATTGGTTGTTTGGCTCAGAAGCTTGTCGAAATTGGAAAAACTGCAGCCACAATCTATATAGTCCCTGCCACGAAAAAGATTGATGCTAATGGAAAGAGTATAAATACCTATTAGGGCAGCACTCAAAAGCGGAATCAAAGCAGACTGTGTTAGAAGCCACCCGACACAAAGTGTAATCTCCGTCATACCGAGTAGCAAAACCGTAACTTTTGTTAGGCTAGTAGGCAGTAGTCTGTAATTGTCTATTATGCCTTTGAATTCAGCAAGGTTTGCCAGTTTGTGCATCCCGGCTATTAGGAATAGCAGGCTTGCACTGGCTGAAATCAGATATTGAATGACGGGATCTATCATGTCTATTTTCTATAAGTCTTCAAAGGCGGTTGATCCAGGAATTTCGATTGATCGCTCATAACTCAGAGTTATAGCATCGTAGACATGCGATCCTCCTTCACTATCGACTATCAGAAGTTTGGGATTGCTTTCCTGCGTTACAAGAACACTATTAGCAGGAGTATCTAATTCAATTTTCCCGATACGTCGTTTCGAATTTGAGTCTAGCACCCAAATCTCTGTGCCAGGCTCATGATGTGTGTCAATTGGCCCCTCGTGCATAGCAACGTAAATTAGACCGGTCTCATGATGAGCGCTGATGATTTCATTTCGGCCTCCTGGGCGCCAATTTTCCTCACCTTCTAAACGCGGATTCCATCCGTCTTCAATCATTATTTCGTCATCGTCGGTTGAGGCGTGAAATATAGTCCCTGAATGTGTAATTAAAAACCAGCCAGTGTTGCTAGATGCAACCCGGTCAAAAATAGCGTCGTCCATCACGCTAAAGAAAACATCGCTGCGTACTCGATTTGCCTCAAAGCCACTAATATCGAGCTGGATCAACTGCAGTGTTCCATCACCACAAACCTGCATAAAATCGTTCTGAGCAACTGGCATTATTACTGCGCAGCCGGGTGTCGATGCTTCGTGGGCGAAAATTCTGTCTTCCACGTCTACTATGGACACGGAGTGGCCAGGGTTCATATTAAGTACCGCCAGGTGACGGCCATTGTTCAGCAGGCCCATGTGACTTCGAACCTGCAATCTGGCCATATAATTCGGGATTTCAATCTCTGCGATCGGGCTAAGATTTTCATAGTCGTAAATGGCTACGATGTCCGTTCGCTCGCCATAAACACCCCGTGCTAGGTAAGACTCAGCTGCGTAAAATTCCCCTCGGGGTGGCCAGAAAGTGACGGCTGGAGTGTATCTTGACAGAGATAACATGCCCTTCATTTCACCATCCGTTGCGTCGAAAATGTAGCCACCGTTGCCAGTCTTACCAATAAACCAATTTTCGCCGCGATCGGGTGTAGTTTCGACACTAATTTCTTCGGGAACAATTTGTGCCACTGCGGAAGGGGTGACCAGTATTAGGACTAGAGCCGCTCTAGTTACTAAGCCCATTAGATCTTCTCCTTTTCGATTTTTTCTTTCGAGTTTAATGATGATAATCCTTTTCTTTTTCAGTGTATCTCAAATATCCACGTATGGCTTCAAATTCGTCGCTTAAAATTAAACACGGAAGCTTGTCAGCATCGACAGATTTTTCATCAATCTATTCCTTGGCGCATAGGAATGACTTTATACTTGTGAGATATTGAATCAACATGGAGATCAGCGCATGGAATCTAAGTCTGCAAGTGCAGTAAATTCGCTTACTGCTTTCACGGGTCCCTATATGTTGGCTACCATCCTTCTTTTAAGCGGATTTTTTTCACTTTTCTTAGTGAACTCTTTTGGCTGGCGTCAAGGTGCACTGTTTTCAGTTGGGCTTTCGGCTGGAGTCATCCTTTACCATGCCGCGTTTGGTTTTACCTCTGCCTGGCGTGAGGTAGTGCGGACCGGGCGAGGCGCCGGTCTGAGAGCTCAAATGATAATGTTAGCTCTCACGGTCTTGGTCTTCACTCCGCTAATTGCTCAGGGAGAATTATTCGGTGTTAGTCTGAGGGGCTCCGTAGCTCCTTTAAACTTTTCAGTGGTTTGTGGCGCGTTTATGTTCGGTCTAGGCATGCAACTGGGCGGAGGATGCGCATCGGGCACACTCTATACCGCTGGGGGAGGTAATACGCGAATGTTAATTACCTTGATTGCATTTATAGCCGGTTCGGTTTTAGGAACTTGGCAATGGTCTAGTTGGCAGGACACCATCGGCCTCGCACCTATATCTCTTTCCCAAAGCTTTGGTCTCGTTGGTGGGATACTCATCAGCTTCGTCATTTTTGCTGGGATTTGGTATATATCCATTCTGTACGAAAAAAGTCGAAATGAGTCCATCATCACTGAACCTCGGAGTGGTTTTTCAACGCTTCGGGGCCCATGGCCTTTGCTCGCTGGCGCCTTAGCATTGGTTTTTATTCAAGTCGCAACATTACTGCTCGCGGGAAGGCCGTGGGGTGTAACTTCAGCTTTTGCGCTTTGGGGTGCAAAAGCGGTGGGTAGCATTGGTTTGGATGTTTCAGTATGGCCATACTGGAGCCGACCGGGGCCCCTAAACTCTCTGCATCAAAGTATTTTCAGTGACGTCACTACAATTATGAATCTTGGAATAATTCTTGGCGCGGCGGCGGCTGCTAATTTGGCTAGAAAATTCTCGCCATCAGTAGCTTTGCCGAAAAAACAGATCATTGCCGCTGTGATAGGTGGTTTATTGTTAGGCTATGGAGCTCGAATCGCCTTTGGCTGCAATATAGGAGCTTATTTTAGTGGTATTGGTTCCACCAGTTTGCACGGGTGGCTTTGGTTTCTATCTGCCTTTGTGGGAAGCATCCTTGGGACTAAACTTCGTCCTTGGTTTGATCTAAATTAGTTGGTGTTTTTAGAACTAGATCGGTAAACATAACTTCCAGTGAAGACTTAAACAAAGAGGATGAATATGAACGGATCAATACTTCGATGTGTCTCTCTCTCAAGCATTCTGCTCTCCCTAAGTACCTTTGCGCAAGTACCTCAATATGAGCTCGATTTGCAATGGCCGCGTATTCCAATGGGTGACAATTGGTTGACTGGTGGCATCGGTGGTATGTGTATTGACCGCCGCGACCATGT
>CAXGQC010000074.1:0-5991 GCA_964011795.1 uncultured bacterium
ACTTTCACTGGTTCTCCCAACGTTTCAAATTCTGTATGCCGGTGTAGGGCACTATCGGCTCCGGCTAAGTGAGCATCTGTAGTAGAATTTTATCTCACAACAAGTAAGTGTCGTGTAGTTTAAGGGCTTGATCAGCAGATGTCTGAGGAACAATCCTACGTACCGTTTTCGCCGGCTGAATCTTTAAGGGGCTGGCACGTCATCTTTGACCTGTCCGGAACTAGCTACGATCAGTGGGATTCCCTCAGTTGCTTGCAGGCCGTCGCAGGCAGAACCTCCATCGAACACTTAATGGACTGCGTGGCAGCATTGAGCCCAGAAGGCATTTCATGTATCGGAGTCGACACCACCCGCGATAAGGGAATTGATGGGTTTATCCAGTTGATCAAGTCTCGTGGAATTGAGTACGAGCTCGACAAAATCAATGAGAATCTAAAGAGAGAAGATGACGTCACATCAACTCTACTTGTCAGGGGTGACATGCCACTGATTGAAGGCGAGACACTACTCAAACTTATAGGTCAACATAGGTTGACCAATACTGACATGACCGTCTTAACTGTTCGAGCTAAAGGCACTACCCGTGGCCTCCCTGTAAGCCGCCGTAACGGACGTATACTCGGAATTTCGTCTCAATTAAATGAAGTAAACCCCCACGGAACTGAGGAGCTCGCTGTCGGTATCTACGCTACAGATACCAACGCGATGATAGATGCACTGGAGAATAGTAAAGCGGCCCTCTCCTCCAACTTTACTGCGGGTATGGCGGCATTGAGCTATCAGGCTAAGGATTCCGTCGTTGATGCGTTTCAGATCTCGGAAGCGTCGGAAGTAGAACCCATTCGCGATAGAATTAGTCTCGCAAATGTGAACGCAAAGTTACGAAATAAAATCAGAGAACAACATATGAGAAATGGCGTTACTTTGGTAGATCCCAGCACAAGTTATATCGATACAAATGTGGAAATTGGGTTTGGGACCACTATATATCCGAATGTGAGCATAGGCACAGGCTGCAAAATAGGAAGAAATTGTAGAATTCACTCGAACTCTCAAATCACGGCGACCTCTGTTGGAGATAACGTCGAAATTATTCAATCCGTTATAAATGGATCAGAAGTAGGTGATGAATGCCATGTTGGCCCATCTAGTCATCTGCGACCAGGTACATTCTTAGGTCATCAAGTTCATATAGGTACTAGTGTTGAGACTAAATCAGTCACAATAGGTTCAAGAACCCATGTAGGTCATTTTTCGTACCTTGGGGATGCCACGGTTGGATCTGACGTTAACGTAGGAGCAGGAACTATAGTCGCTAACTATGACGGAACAACTAAACATATGTCCGTGATAGGTGATGGAGCATTTATAGGAAGTGGCACGGTACTTGTCTCACCAGTTTCAGTAGGGAACCACGCAAAGACTGCTGCAGGTGCTATTGTTATAAACGACGTTGGTGAGGGAGAACTTGTGCTAGGTGTTCCTGCAGTAACGAAAAACGATCGACCCAACAGGGAGGTTTCTGACCGTTAGTTCATAGAAGTTTTGCGGTCTGCTAAATTTTGAATACCGATATCACTGTCATCTCAGGGTTTTTCCTAGTCGTAGGTATTGGTCTGTTGGTACTCAGCACCGCTGCTGAGGCTGGTGCTATAGAAATTTCCAAGAGAAGTATCCCCTCATTGAGCGATGTGGGACTGAATGGTGTGTTGCGATACTACGTGAGGGAAAGACAACGAACGTTAAGGGCCCTTCGAGCCGCTGTCACTGCCGCCTCAATCCTTATCGCAATCTCGTCGACAATAATTGCCTCTTCATTAGTCAATAATGGAGGCGGCATTTCATTCTTGGTGATGGCCTCTTCTTTCTTCATATCAATTTGGATTACCAGTATTATTCGCTCAAGTACTCGAATTTTTGCTCAGTCATTGCAAGGGTTTTGGAATGACTATACGATTGCCGTCGCAAGCACCTTACAACTCGCGTTTAGACCGGTAGCATGGCTTCTCTCAGCAACGGCAACCATTCCACTTAGGGCCATTGGGCTTTCAGGGAGTGCCGAACACCTCAACCCAGCGGATGAGCTTATACAAATATTAGAATTTTCTGATGACGAAGATCTGAACGATCAGCGAAAAATGATCCATTCTGTACTGGAATTGCAAGGGCAAACCGCCCGAGAACTCATGACACCAAGGACAGATGTTACGGCCATTAGTACCGAATCAAATTTCGATGTTGCCCTAGAATTAGCACTGCAATCGGGGTTTAGTAGAATTCCACTTTATCGGGAATCTCTGGACGAAGTTATCGGCACTCTTTATATCAAGGATCTGATTCGCTATATTCCTCGCTTCCAAAAGCCCTCACTCGAAGATATTGCCAGGGAGCCAGTATTCATTCCGGAAACTATGGAAGCAGACAAGGTCCTGTCGACTCTTAGAACCGGCGACCGGTCACATCTTGCCATTGCTGTGGACGAGTACGGAGGTACTGCGGGCGTTATCACTATCGAAGACGTGATCGAAGAAATCACAGGCGAGATCGTGGACGAATTCGATCCTTCCCCTGAGATTCCTCAGTTTGAACAAGTCGCAGAAAATTCGTTCTCCGTGGATGCTACTGCCACCATTGACGATCTCAATGACTATCTAGGTACTGAGGTCCGCGTGGATGACGTTGATACTGTAGGTGGTTTAGTTGTCTCTACCCAAGGCCGGCTAGGGGAGGTTGGAGATTCCATCGAAGTATTGTGGGGTGATATCGCGGAGGAAGATGCCCAGGCCGGTTCATTGTTATTGACAGTAAACGAGATCGACGGACAACGAATTAAACGAGTCCAAATCGAGCATAGGCGTGACGTTGAACTTTCCTTAGAGGAAGCACCACTTGAAGGAAACTCCCGGGATTGAGCCCTTCCGCAGCACGCTAATCTCGTGCGTTAACAGAGTGAAGGATGCTGCGTTTACTAATTCGGATTGCTGATAAGGCTGTTCGGCTGATAGATTACTAACTCAAAATCATCTAGGAAATATATTGAATGACCACAAAGGCTAATAAACTTGTCATCGTTGAGTCTCCGACCAAGGCACAGACCATCCGCAAATTCTTAGATTCCTCCTTTGCAGTTGAGGCATCCGTTGGGCACATCAGAGACCTTGCAGGGAAAAAATCAGAGTTAGGTACGATGGAGTCTGGCGAAAAAAACAAGTATTCGGATGGCTCACTCGGATTTTTAGGGGTGGACGTCAATAATGATTTCACGCCCGCGCTTGTTGTTTACGACAACAAAAAAGCTACTCTTCGCGATCTCAAGAGAAAATTACGCGAGGCTGATGAATTATATCTAGCCACCGATGAAGATCGGGAGGGGGAAGCTATAGCTCAGGATCTGCTTGACGAACTCAAACCTAAGAAGAGCGTGCCAGTCAAAAGACTCGTGTTTCACGAGATAACGGAAGATGCGATTAATGAGGCTCTGGCGAATCCTCGAGACATCGACACAGATCTAGTAGCGGCACAACGAGCTCGTAGGGTGCTTGATCGGATATACGGTTATCCCACGAGCTTGCTAGCACAACGAAGGATACGGTTAGGTGTATCTGCAGGGCGAGTTCAGTCGCCCACTACTAAAATAATTGTTGACCGTGAGATCGAGCGGATGCAATTCACATCTGCTGAATTCTATGGGATTGAAGGTATTGCGGAGAAGGAAGATGCTGCCCAGACTTTCAAGATTCGCCTAACGGAAGTACTGGATAGACCCGTCGCCGTGTCAAAGGACTTCAACGCAGTGGGTGAACTCGAGGATGAGTTGAAGGTCACCAGGATTGACCGGCAGAACGGAATCCTACTAACAGAAGATCTAACTGCTAACAGACTTGAGCTGCTGGATAAGCAGGAGAAGCGAGGGAGCTCAAGGGCTCGACCGCCCTTCATAACCTCTACTTTGCAGCAAGAATCGGGTCGGAAGCTGCAGCTGTCATCTCGGAGAACAATGGATGCAGCTCAACGGCTTTTCCAAAATGGATACATTACCTACATGCGGACGGATAGTCCCAGTCTCGCGCGCGATGCCATGGCGCGTACACGGGAAATCGTGGGATCTATATACGGAACTGACCAGCTTAGTGAGAAGCCCCAAACATATGGAACAAAATCCACATCAGCACAAGAGGCTCATGAGGCTATCCGACCAGCTGGAAACTTCATTCCGCCTGCAGAACTTCGCTCCACTCTTAGCCGAGACGACTTCGCAGTCTATGAACTAATTTGGAGACGCACGCTTGCCTCGCAAATGAATCCACAGATATACCTTGATACTCGACTACTCTTCGGTGGCCTAACAAACAATTTCGGACTAGTGAAGTTTGCTGCATCCGGTAGAGTTGTGCTTGATGCTGGGTACACCCTTGCGTACCAGGAGACTTCGGCTGAGGCAACAGACGAGTCCGAAACTCAATTACCACAAATGTCAGTAGGTGATTTCGTTACAATTCATGAGCTCTCTCTCGATTTGCATTCGACCAATCCACCACGGAGATGGACTGAAGCAAGCATCATTGAAAAACTTGAGAAAGAAGGTATTGGGAGACCTTCCACCTATACAAGTATCTTGGAAGCGATCCAGCGGCGTGGAAACTGTATCAGAAGAAACAACACATTAATACCAACTTTCACTGGTTTTGCGGTGGTAAAAATGCTCGAGAAGCATTTCCCACAATTGGTCGATCTTACATTTTCTGCAAATATGGAGAAATCCCTCGATTCCATTGCTACAGGCACGTCATCGGCATCGGACTGGCTAAGTCAGCTATATTTCGGACAAAATGAGCAAAATATGGGATTTAGGTCAGTTTATGAGTCCGCTGTTGAAAAAATAGAAGGTCGAGAACTTGCAACAATTCCTATCGGCACTTCCGCCGACGGTAAGCATATCGGTGTCCGTGTCGGCAAAAATTATGGACCATATCTCTTTCAGGTCGACGGCGATACCGAAATTACGGTCGGTATTCCTGATGACACTGTCCCGGATGAGGTCACTCTTGATTGGGCCTCCGAACGAATTAAAGAAAAACTTGCTGGTGACAAGGAGATTGGAATCGACCCAAGTACCGGAAGTCCAATTCTCGTTAAAGCTGGGCCATACGGTGCATATTTTGAAGTGACGAACTCGGACAATGATGCTGCCGATGGGAATAAACCACGGCGAGCGAGCCTCTGGCCTGACATGAATATAGAAACGGTAACGGAAACAGAGGCTCTTTTAGCACTATCCTTTCCCAAAATACTGGGTATTCATCCAGACACTGGTGAAAATGTACTTGCCGACACTGGTCCATACGGCCCATATGTCAAATCTGGAAGTGAAACGAGAAGTATCGATGCTGAAGATCCGTTCGCTGTATTAGCTTCACTTAACGTTGATGAAGCCATGACGATACTTGCGCAACCAAAGCGGCGTGGAAGGCGACAGTCTGACGCCCGATCAAAAAAAGAATTAGGGAAACGGCCTGATAAGGAGTCTGAAGCCATGGTATTCGTCCATCTAAGTGGACGATTTGGCCCGTACGTGACTGATGGCGAGTTCAATGCATCCGTCCCGGCAGGAAGAGATCCTGAAACACTAACACTTGATGATGCACTCGACCTTTTGGTTGCCCGGGAAGCGAAAATCGCCGTCAATCCTCCAAAGCGCAAATCCTCTAGTACTAAAAAGACTAGAAAATCTCCTCGACGAAAGAACTAGTCGCACGTTCAGGAATTGATCCAATTCTCCAGTGCTGAGTTAGCTTCAGCAGCTAAATTTTTCCAGAATAGTGTGACACTAACCTATCTAAATGTCCTGCCCGAATAAACTACGAAGATAAATTACCTACGCGAATCACTGGTGTTTGATAAAATTGTGCAAGTGCTAATACCATTGAGCAATTAGAGGGAGTCTCGTATGAACCTTAGCTGCCTTCAAAAAGACCTGAATTCTGGTGTCTC
>CAXGQC010000075.1:0-5830 GCA_964011795.1 uncultured bacterium
ACTGAACTTTTAGCGGCTGGGAGTATCGTTGTTATTGATGAGGCGTATATAGAATTCTCGACTCACGAGTCACTCGTTCAGCTTGCTTCGGCGACGCCGCGGCTCATAGTTCTGAGGACGTTTTCGAAGTGGGGCGGGCTAGCAGGACTGCGGATTGGTTACGGCGTCATGCATCCAGAAACTGCGCAGATATGCATGCAAGCTAAGCAACCGTACAACATTGGAATAGCCGCTGAGGTCGCGGCATTGGCTTCCCTAGAAGACTCCGATTCACTGGATGAAAAAGCCGCGATCATTGTCAGCGAGCGCGACAGGCTAGCGGAAGAATTCCAGTCACTTGGATGGATAAGTCCTTGGCAGTCTGACGCATCATTCCTGCTGTGTCGGTTAGATGGTATTTCTGGTCTAGAATTGAGAGACAGACTACGCACGGAAGGTATTTTCACTAGGTACATCGCACACCCTCGTCTAGAGGACCATTTGCGAATATCGATCGCAACACCGGAAGAAAACAATGAAGTTTTGCGCGTGTTGAAAGAAATTGGATCGGAGTAGGTCATGGGAAATGAACGCACCGCGGAGATTAGTCGTAAGACTGCAGAGACTGATATCTCCCTGAGTTTGAATGTTGATGGTGCAGGTAATGCGGAGGTGTCTACTGGGCTTGGTTTCTATAATCACATGCTTGAAGCATTTGCACGACACGGCAGATTTGATTTACAGGTTGCCGCCAATGGAGATCTAGATGTTGACACTCATCACACGATTGAAGACGTTGCTATTGTGCTTGGGCAGGCACTAGATCAGGCGCTCGGTGACCGAGTCGGGATCACTCGAATGGGTGATGCTACTGTGCCTCTCGACGAGGCATTAGTTCAGTGTGTAGTTGACTTATCCGGTCGACCACACGCAGAAGTTTCATTTGAATTCGGACCGGATATTATTGGGGACGTTCCTACCGAGATGGTGGCCCATGTCTTTCACTCATTGGCGTCCGGATCACGTTCGACCATCCATGTTCGGCAACTCTCTGGCAGTAACAATCATCATATTGCTGAAGCAGCCATGAAAGCTTTGGGGCGCGCACTGGATGCGGCAACTTTAGCGGATCCGAGGATCGCTGACAGGGTCCCTAGTACGAAAGGTACCCTCACGGATTGAAGTGGCATCCCAATGACTGAATATAAGAATTTCGACTCGGGCAGTTCTCTAGCATTGCTCAATAGGATTTTGGATCAGACTGATGAAATTGCCCTTGAATATTTCCGACAGGCTCGAGGAAGCATTGGTGAAACTCAGAAAGACGATGGTTCATACGTCACTAGAGCAGACAAAGAAGTCGAACGAGTCATTCGTAATGAGATAGGCAAGGTCTATCCTGGTCATGCTGTGATCGGAGAAGAGGAAGGTGAATCGCCTGGCGCAGATGGGGATTTTTGCTGGGTGATTGACCCGATTGACGGCACTCACGGCTTCATGACGGGTCTACCAATTTGGGCCACATTGATTGCCTTACGGTTCGATAATGAGATTCTTTTATCCGTTATCTCGGCCCCAGCGTTCCGTACTCGATGGTGGGCGATCAAAGGTGAAGGTGCCTATAAATCTGATGTTGACAATGAAGCTCTTCGACTCCGAACATCTGAGGTGAAAAATTTCAATGAGGCCCAACTGTTGTTTACAGGGACGAAGGCTTGCGAAGAGAAATGGCAGAAATTTCGAGATTTACAGGCTGGAGTCTGGCGAGAGCGCGGTGTAGGAGATTTCTGGGGGCATTGTTTGGTTGCTGAGGGTGCATCTGAAATAATGTTAGACCCAATTGTCAGTATCTGGGACGTCGCTGCGCTTTTCCTCTTGGTTCATGAGGCTGGTGGCAAAATGACCGATGAACTAGGCAATGAGATATATACCGCTGGGCATGCAGTGTCTTCTAACGGGCTGATTCATGGTGAAGTGATTGAATTTTTGAATCAGTAGGCTGATTAGTCAACCAGTGTCACTGATACTGTGTAATCCTCGATTGTTAGATTTGCTAGAAGTTTATCGGCCATTTCACTGACTCTGTCTTGTGCTGACCCAATATCATCCGATTCGAGTGTCAAGTCTATTCGTTTACCAGCTCGAACAGACTGAACTTCATCAAAACCGAGCTCAGCTAAACCGTTTGCGATAGCGAGCCCCTGCGGATCGTTTATTTCATGCCGAAGCATGATGTCTACACGGGCCTGAAAGATTGCCATGAAGTTATTTTACCTCACTTGAGTTCTAAACCGGTCACCAATGAATAGGCTTTCATATATCTCTCGGATGTGGTCTGAATTATGTCCGCAGGAAGGGGAGGCGGGGGTGCCGATTTGTCCCAATCTAGGCTGTCGAGATAATCACGCAAGGGTTGTTTATCGAAGGATTTTTGGGGCCTCCCCGCGAAGTAGTCGTTACCTGCCCAAAATCGTGAGGAATCCGGTGTAAGTACCTCGTCGATCAGACAGGGTTCTCCGTCCACGAGCCCGAATTCAAACTTGGTGTCCGCGAGAATTAGTCCCTTAGGAGCACAATTTTGAGACGCGAAACCATAGAGGGCTAAGGAGCGCACCTTAATGGCATTGGCTATATCGACCCCAACTAGTTCCTCGACCTCTCCATATGTCATTGGTGCGTCATGTGCTGGCGGTTCAGCCTTGGTTGAAGGAGTAAAGATTGGGCTGTGGAGTTGACTAGATTCGAGTAACCCGGGCTCTAGCTGGATGTCAGCTATCGAGGAGTGTGTTTGGTAGTCCTTCCAAGCCGAGCCAGAAAGATACCCACGTACAACGCATTCGACTGGGAGGGCGGCTGCTCTTTTCATGATAATCGAGCGATGGAAGTATTCGTCCGATATACCGCCGAGCCCAAATTGTGCAGCAGTTTCTTGATTGAGCAATCCGATAAAAGCATTAGGGATGACATCACTTGTTTTTTCGAACCAATAAGCTGAGATCTGGGACAGTACGAAACCCTTATTAGGTATTCCTTCGTTCATCACCACGTCGAATGCTGAAATCCTGTCTGTCGTGACAAGCAGTAAAGTTTCCTCATTAATTTTGTAGACGTCTCTAACTTTCCCTCGGTGTAGAAGTTCAAGATCCAGTGCCGTAATCAGCATGGAAGTGCTCGTACTCATTCGATAAGACCAATTCGCTTGAAGGTGACGTCAACATAATTCAAATATGACTGTGGGTTAAATATATCGTTAATTTGCTCTTTCGTTAAAAGCTCATCAACCTCTTGGTGTGTTTCTAGCTGCTCGCGGAAATCAAGCCTTTCGCCATGGGATTTCATAGCGGCAACTTGAACAATTTTATAAGCATCCTGTCTTGTCATTCCAGCCGTAATTAGGGCATTCAATGCCTTTGATGAAAAGATAAGTCCTCGAGTCAGATGCAGATTTTCCTGCATACGGTCAGTTTTTACATTCAGCCCTTCTATGACACCGGTAAGGATATACAGTGCGTAATCCAATAGTCCAAATGCATCAGGGAGTATGATTCTCTCCGCACCTGAATGCGAAATATCCCTTTCGTGCCATAATGCGATATTTTCATTAGCGGTGACTGCGTAGCCTCTCAAGGTGCGCGCTATCCCACATACGCGCTCCGAAAGTTCCGGGTTACGCTTGTGTGGCATTGATGACGAACCTGTCTGTGCGTTTTCAGTGAAAGGTTCTTCCACCTCTGCCACTTCGGTTCTCTGGAGGTTTCTGAGTTCAGTCGCAAACTTCTCTAAAGTCCCTGCTAGACCCGCAATACAATTTATTAGGAACGCATGCCGGTCACGCTGAAGGATTTGAGTAGTCGCATCGGCGACCTCGAGGCCAAGGTAGTTGCAAGCAATTTCTTCAACTACTGGTGGTACCGAAGCATGAGTGCCTACAGGACCGGATAACTGTCCTATTCCTATTTGGCGTTTTGCGAGTTCGAGTCTCTCACTATGCCGTTTCAATTCCGTAAGCCATACAGCCAGCTTCATACCAAACGTCGTTGGCTCAGCGTGGATACCATGAGTTCGCCCGATACAAAGAGTATGCATGTGGGCGGTCGCCTGCTTACGCACGGCTGCTTCTAGATCTGCAAGTCCGGATTCGATTATTCGCAGAGCATCGAGACACTGGAGGGAAGTTGCCGTGTCCCAGACATCACTACTCGTCAGTCCGTAGTGAATCCAGCGACCCTCTTCTCCAAGTGATTCCGTCACGGAACGGATGAATGCGGTCACATCATGATGAGTTTCCTCAATATATGTGATGACATTTTCTGGATTGACGGTCGCATTTTTTGCGATAAGTTCTGCGTCTGTTTCTGGGACTGTGCCTTCTTTAGCCCAGCCTTGGGTGGCAGCAACTTCGACCTGTAACCATGTCTGGAATTTGTGATTATCTGACCAAACATTCGTCATTTCAGTACGAGAGTAGCGGGGAATCATTTTCCCTCCTATGGTTCATTTGTATATCAAGGATACTAATTCTAGGCGGTGTGTCTAGGAAACTAAAGCGAGCCGATATCCGTTCTGAAATGAGCTCCTTCAAAGGTTATTCTATTGACGTTGTCATATGTGATTTCACGAGCATCTTCCAAAGTTGTGCCAGTCCCCACTACACAAAGCACTCGTCCACCTGCTGTGATTAGATTATTGTCTTCGTCTCTGTCGGTTCCGGCAAGAAACACCTGGACGTTGTCATCAGTATGTTCAATACCGGAAATTAAATGACCGGTATTGAAGGAATTCGGATACCCTGCTGATGCCATTATGACACCAACAGAGTACTCGTTACTCCATTCAGGATGTACCTCATTCAAAGTCTGGTTCGCAACAGCCTCAACGATGTCGATTAGGTCACTTCTCAATCGAGGCATCAAAGCCTCAGTCTCAGGATCCCCGAAACGGGCATTGATTTCAACGACTCTAGGGCCACTACTGGTCAGCATCATGCCGGGATAAATAGTTCCCTGGTAAGTGAGCCCCTCAGCAGCCATCGCTGAAACCAATTTTTCCGTAACTGCCGTCTCAATAAAGTCTTGCTGTGTTTTTTTGAGATGTGGTGGAGAGGAATATACCCCCATACCCCCGGTATTCGGGCCTTTATTCTCGTCAAAGACAGGCTTGTGGTCACAAGAGAAAGGCATGTGCCGCACTGTAATACCGTCTGTAAAGGCATGCGCTGAGGTCTCCCATCCATACATGCGCTCCTCAACTACGACTTGTGATCCTGCACTGCCGAATCGAAGCTCAGTTAATGATTCGTTGATCGCATAAATGGCCTCATCGATCGTGTCACAAACCGTGACACCTTTGCCTGCAGCTAAGCCATTGGCTTTTATGACGCATGGCCCGTTCAATGTGCGGACGTAATTAATCGCTCTCTCCGCTGAGTCGAAGGTCTGAGATTCGGCCGTATCGATCCCATACTCTCGCATGAGAGTGTTTGCGAATGATTTTGAGGTTTCTAATTGTGCTGCACTTTTACTCGGGCCGAAAACTGGTATGTTCTCATTTCGCAAAACATCCGAGATCCCAAGTTCCAACGGACCTTCTGGTCCAATTACCACAAGATCGACCTGTTTTTTCTGAACTATGTTTAATACCTGGGAAGGATCATCTAGTTTGGCCGAGGAAATATTCTCACCATAGATCTCTGTGCCAGGATTACCTGGGGCTATCCATAATTTTCCAAATCTCTGAGACTGAGATAATTTCCAAGCAAGAGCATGCTCTCTGCCACCATTACCCATTAGAAGAATGTTCAAATGCTAATCCTTCCCTTCAGATAGGCCCGTGCCTGACCGCCGATCAATAC
>CAXGQC010000076.1:0-5817 GCA_964011795.1 uncultured bacterium
TTATTGGTGGAGACGGGGGAGAATCGAACTCCCCGTCCAGATTATGCCGCAAGACGGCTTCTACGAGTGTAGTCGTTACTTATATAACGCTAGTTATGCACAACGACATGCAATGAGACAAGCGTATCCCAGTTTTTCTTAATCAGTTGACGCCTAGGAGAAGCTGCAACTGAAGCACTTCGACAATATGTCGCGGCTTCTTCTTCTGTCGAAGGAAGAGGAAGAGCCACGTCACCGCGGTTAAGCGGCGAGGGCGACTTTTCGTTCGCCAGTTAATATTTTTGACACCTGTTTAGCGAGGTTGATGCCACCTCGACTCGCGACCGAAATACAAACATAACTGTCGATTCCTGTCGTCCCCATGATATGTTTGGAATAGTTAATAGCGATTTGCTGAACGTAAAGCCCTCTGGATTTCGCGGTTAGCATCCCGAGTCTTTATGGTCTGTCGTTTGTCGTATCGACGCTTCCCGACCCCAATTCCAATTTCTACTTTTATTAGTCCTCTATTAAGGTACATCCGGAGAGGCACTACTGTGGCTCTTGGTTGTTCACTCAGAGCTTTTTGCATTCTTTGGAGCTGTCTCCTATGGAGGAGCAATTTCCGAGGTCGCGTCAGTTCGTGGCTCTCGCCGGCAGGAGCATAGTGTCCTACTGTTGCATTATACAGCCAGAGCTCACCATTGAGGAATCTTGCATAGGCCTCCGTGATATTTCCATGTCCCAGCCGTATAGATTTCACCTCCGAGCCCCTTAATTCTATGCCGGCTTCTATCTGTTCTTCGATTGCAAAGTCAAACTTTGCTCGACGATTCACAGCGAGTTGATTGCTCGAAGATTTAGCATTTTTACGTGATGAGGACTTCGCCATGGTTGACGTCACTCCGAAATTTGTTCAGCCAATTCACGAGCGATATCGACGGCGGCCCAGACTAGTTTATATCTTTCGGTACCAGCTTCGAAATCTTCCATGGTCAGTTTTACCTGTACATCCGGCGCGATACCTTTTTCCTCGATTAAGTTTCCGTCAGGGGTGAACCAACGAGCAATGGTTGTGTAGATCGCGCCACCATTAGAAAGCGGGAATGCGTTGTTTACCGAACCTTTCCCATATGAGGTTTCCCCAATCACAATGGCTCGGTTGTTCTCTTTCAGTGCTGCAGCAAAAAGTTCAGCTCCAGAAGCAGAGTAGGGGTCTTGAATGATCACGATAGGTAACTCTGTTATTTGCGAAGGTCTGGCCCTTTCGACGACCTCACTGCCATCGCGGTACGCAGCTGAATAGATTATTCCATTGGTGAGAAACATGTCGGTCATTTCGACTGTTTCATTAAGTAAACCTCCAGGATTACTCCTGACGTCGAAAATTATGGCTTTGGCTCCGTTCGATTCGGCCTCTACCACGGCTGCCCTGACCTCATCAGGGGTATTCGGGTTGATACGAGCAATCCTTATGAAGGCAATGTCCTGCACGGCTTCGCCTGTTCGATCAGTAAAAGCAGCCCCAGGCGGAGTAGTACTTACTGTTAAAAGCGGTATCTCACCTCTGATAATTTCAATATCCTCGGTGGTGCCGTCGGTGTGTTCCACTCGCAAAATAACTGGCGTTCCAGACGGCCCTCGAATGATGTCGACTGCCTCCTGAACCGTGAGCCCGAGAGCTTCCTCACCATTGATCTTTAAAATCTTATCGCCTGGTTGTATTCCTGCCTTAGCAGCAGGGGACCCGTCAAATGGAGCTATTATGATGACATATTCACCATCTGAGTCCACTGTTGCACCAATTCCTTCATAATTCCCGTCAGAATTATCGTCGCTGTACCGCATCTCTTCGGGAGTGATATAAGTGGTATTCCGGTCATCAGTGGCATCTATCAGGCCATTGATTGCCTCAGTTATGAGTGCCTCGGTGGTTAAATCACTAGTGGTATCGAGTATTAATTGAGCTAACGAAGCCAACTGTTCAACATCGAATTCGGTAGCTGTGGCCCCAATTAATCCTGCTAGCGCTCCAGCTTGCAATGTTCTATCAGTAACCCCGTCAGGATCGAAGAATTCTTCCTGCAAGACATCACGCATCTCTGTCAAAAGTCCGAGGCTGGCAAGGAGGTCAGCGTCGGGTTCACGTGAATCGGTCGTGACTATTTCCGCCGGTGGCGCAACAGATGTTCTCTGACTTTCAGTGGCGGGCTCAGTGACAATTCGTGCCATGAAGCCGATCAGCACAAGAAGCACCGCTATGACTATCGCCGATAGCCCTATCAGGCTTTGTTGCAGCGCGGAGGGCCCAGTAGGTTTCAGTGCCACAGTTAGTTGCCTCCTGTCACTTGTACAGTAACTATTTTAACATCGCTATTTGGTTTCGTTAGGTATACGGATGGATATATCATTATTTACATAACAATGATAGTGCGACATTAAGCACACGCGGACTAAAGCAGCTATCGTACGATGCCCCGACTCACCAGCTCGGCGTACTCGGCATCGGAATATCCAAGCAGCGTGGTATAAACTTCGTAGTTGTGCTCGCCAAATGTCGGTGCCCGCTTCATCTGGGCTGTCCGTTCGTTCAGGCGGACTGGCTGGCGATGGGTGGTGTACTCCACGTTGCCAGCGCGATCTGGCATCGATTCGAAATGTGCGGCCGCGAATTGGCTGTCAGTAGCGATGAGGTCGTGGAGGTCTTGAACGGCTCCAGCCGAGATGCCGGCTGCCTGAAGGACTTCAGCCAGAGCATGGGTTTCGTGTTGTGAGGTCCATTTCGCGATTTCAGCATCAATATCGTCGCGGTTGCGGAGCCTACCTTGGAGGGTGTCGTATTGAGGGTCACGGAGTGGTCCGGGCTCCCCCATCAGCGAAAAGAGATCTTTCCACTGGGCATCTGTATCTATTGCTAGGCTGATCCATCGGTCGGGATTGTGGGGTTCCGGGCGTGCTGGGTAGACTCCGTGCGGAGCTACGTCAGGATGCGTGTTTCCGGGTCGGTCAGGGATTGTTCCGTTGGCACTGTAATCTAGAAGGGCTGGCCCCAGTAGACTAGCAGTGGCCTGGAATTGAGCGAGATCGATGAACTGCCCTTCTCCGGTCTGGTTACGATGGTGTAGCGCGGCCAGAATTGCTGATGCCGCGAAATAAGGGGCAGCGAAATCGGAATAGAGAGGTCCCATACCCGTTGGTGGCGTGTCGGGAAATCCCATCGCATAGTTGATTCCCCCGAGAGCGATCACATTGTTTCCGATCGCCCCGAAATTTCGTTGCGGGCCAGTCGTGCCCATGACTGGCATCGTGAGCATTATTATTCCCGGGTTAATTTTCTTGAGATCTTCATATCCTAAACCCCACCGGTCCATTCGTTCGCCCGTGAAATTATTGGTCACGATATCAGATTCAGCGACGAGCCGTTTTATGATTTCAATCCCGTCCGGGGTGTTTATGTCGACTTGCACCGCTTTCTTAGATGTATTGCAGTCATTAAATACGCCATTGTGAGAGTCTTCAGAGCGCATGTCATCCGGAGGCCATGAGCCTGTTTGTCGGATCTCGTCCATCCGAGACGAGGACTCTATTTTAATTACCTCTGCTCCCCAGTCGGCGAAAATTCGTGAACAGGCTGGCCCTGCTATTAACCAAAAGAAATCGCAAATTCTAATACCTTCAAGCGGTTGTTTCCGATCAGAGGCTGAATTCATATCACTCCCCTATCCCTTAAGCTCCGGAGATCGGCATCGCCAAGCTTCAGATATTTCGTGAAAATCTCAGAGTTATGTTCTCCTACACGAGGTGCCCGCACGTATGATGATGGCGTGGTTTTTGAAAATTGGTAGGCTGGCCCCGGATGCTCAAGCACTCTACCTACCTCTTCGTACGTAACGTCCTGGAAAAAGCCTCGCTCACGCAATTGAGTATGCTCCGACAGCTCATTGACCTGATTAACCGGGACCATAAGCATTCGTTTGGATTGCCCAAGCTCGACAAGTTCGTCTCGATTATATTTTCCTGCTAGATCAGCATGCGCAAGCTCGATCTCGTCCTGATGGTCGCGTCGATAAAATGGATCGATCCATTCATCCCCTGTAAGGTCCGGGGTTACTTCCTCTTCTTTCAACCATTGCGCAAACTCAGTCCATCTTACTGGCCGTATGGAAATTGACACCCACTTATGGTCCTTGCAAAGATAAAGATGCCGCGACCCGAAATGACGCATCCCGCCTCTTGTCGGAATTTGCTTATGCCATGTATAGAAATTAGGGTTAGCTGTCTGTACGGTAGCCATGCTTGCGGCTTCCTGTATGGAAACATCGATACGTGACCCCTGACCCGTATTAAACCGATCTTGTAAAGCTATCAATGTACCCCATGCTCCAACCAAAGAAGCCATGTGATAAGACTGTTCAGCCGCTGGTTGGTTGGGCGGTTCTTCCGGTAACCCATTCAGATATAACAACCCCGACATGGCTGCCGTTGTCAAAGCATTTCCCTTCCAGTGTCGCCGTTCACCCGTCTGACCAAATGGAGTTATTGTCGTGTACAACAGGTTTGGGTTTCCCTGTGAGAGTTTTTCGTAACCGATATCTTTCGTATCGAATTCGCCAGGTGTAGCTGTCTCGATAATGATGTCGGCAACAGTACTTAATTTTCGGAACAGGCCCCTCCCCTCTTCTGTTTCGAGATTAAGGGTTATGCCTTTCTTATTTACGTTGTAGTGAAGGTGGTAAAGGCTGGCTTCCAGATCACCATCATTAGATTCGAGCCACGGGCCACGTCTTCGATACGCGTCACCTTTTGGGTCCTCGACCTTGATAGTCTCCGCACCTAATTCAGCCAGCATCCTGCCACAGAAGAGTCCCGACTCTCCAGCTACATCAAGCACAACTAGTCCGGACAAGGGGCCTTGGTTCGTATCCAACATCCTAGAAGTGTAGCGTTTTTCTGTGTGAGAGAGTCGTTATCTATCTAAGCTTTTGACGATACTAATTCTGCTACTTTTGCGCTTTCGTGTTTCAGTATCGGAATAAGTTCTTTCCCGTAATCGATTGCGTCTTGGTAGGGGTCCCAGCCGCGGATGAGAACGGTCTCTACCCCGAGCTTGTGATATTGGATGAGTGAGTCTGCAACTTGTTCCGGCGTACCGACCAACGCTGAAGTATTCCCTGAGGCACCGGTAGCGGCGGCAAGCGGCATCCATAATCGCTCATCATGAAGATCTGATTTGCTGGCGAAGTCAAGTAATCTCTGCGAACCCACTGATGTTCGTTTGCGAAGTGGCGAGGTTCGTACGTTAGACTCAACCGTGTTGAGAAACTCGCGAGCTTTCTCCCAAGCCAACGCCTCTGTGTCTTCTATCACCGGCCTAAAGGAAACGCTATACCTGAGTGTCCTCCCGTATTTTGCTGCGCGAATATTGAGGTCTTCAATCTGTGATTGGATGGCAGCCCGAGGTTCGCCCCAAAACATATAGACGTCTGCCTGTCTTGCACCAATTTCAAGTGCGATCTCTGAACTCCCACCGAAATATATCGGGATCGACGGAGTCTGCGTGGACTGCACGGAGCTCGACGCATTTTTTACTTGGTAATAGTTACCTGAATGATCAAAGGTTTCAGCCGTCAATGCTTTACGAAAGACAGTAAGGTATTCATCTGTCCGGCGATAGCGGTCATCATGGCCTAGATGATCACCATCACGCTGTTGCTCTGCATCGCTACCTCCGGTTATAAAATGTACACCGATTCGGCCGCCAGTGAAGATATCGACGGTCGATGCCCTTCGTGCTGCCAAGGTTGGAGCCACGAAACCAGGCCGATGCGCCACCAAGAA
>CAXGQC010000077.1:0-5777 GCA_964011795.1 uncultured bacterium
GAATATCGAGACCATATCCGGGTGATGAGGAAATAAAAGAGGCCATATCAATATTAAAAAAGGCGGAACGACCTGTCGTGATTGCAGGTTCGGGTGTGTTTTGGTCAGATGCAGGTGAACAACTACGTCAGTTTGTTGAGTCGACTCAGATCCCGTTTTTCACAACACCTCAGTCACGGGGCATAATTCCAGAAGATCACGATCTTGCATATTTGGGTGCTCGGGGGCAAGCGTTCCGTGATGCGGACGTGATTGTGGTTGTGGGTACTCGGTTCAACTTCATTATTTCTTTTGGGCATGCTCCTCGATTCGCTCCCGATGTCAAAGTAATTCATATAGATATCGATGCAACAGAACTTGGGCATAACCGTCCAGTGGACGTCGCTATCGCCGCCGATGCGCGGGTTGCTTTGTCGAAGCTCACTACTGCGGCGGAGGAAGCAGGTATTACAACCTCGGATAGTTGGCGCGCACAGCTTGCGGAATTGGATGATCGTAAACGTGAACAGAGTAGGATGATGGCCGAAAGCGATCAAAGTCCGATACACCCACTTCGAGTTGCTGAAGAGATTGTTAATTTCGTTGATAGAGATGCAATCATCTCAGTAGATGGGATGGAGACGTTGAATTTCGGGCGTCAATGGATTCCGTCGTTTGTTGAGGGCGCAAGACTGAATTCAGGACCAAATGGATGCATGGGTGTTGGAATTCCATTCGCTATGGGAGCACAAGTGGCTGCTCCTGGACGACAAGTTGTCGCTTTTGTTGGCGATGGCTCATTCTTCATGAATATTCAGGAATTCGATACGATGGTTCGTCATAACCTCCCGGTGATAGCGGTAGTGAGTAATAATGGCGGCTGGACAGGTGGTGAGAATACTACCCCGGGTCGAAGTCTCGGCTTTAACCAGCAGTATCACAAGGTAGTTGAGGCTATTGGTGGTTATGGTGAACTCGTCACCGATCCAAACGATCTACCAGGGGCTCTTGAGCGAGCAGCTGAGAGCGGAAAGCCTGCCTGCATCAACGTTCATGTGGAGGAACATGCGCGGGCAACTACGGTGGCCTTTGGAGGATACTCTACGATGATGTCTCGTTCGGATGCTTAACTATTGATTTCAAATCGCCTGCCTGACTCATTGGATGCACTGTTTCGTCCTGCGGTTGACGCCGGTCATATTCCAGGTGTCGTCATGGGAGTCGCCTCTTCTGACAGAGTTCTATATCAGGGGGCATTCGGAAAAAAATCCTCCGATGGTATGGCTGAACTTGAATTGGATGCAGTATTCAATATTGCGTCTATGACCAAACCGATCACAGGAGTCGCAGTGATGCAGTTGGTCGAGGCCGGCGTGGTTGACCTTGATGAACCTCTTGGACGGTTTATCCCCTATCTGGAATCGATTCAAGTATTGGAAGGATTCGACGAACAAAATAGACCACAGCTACGTGCACCGTCCAGTGCCGTGACTTTACGGCATCTTTTGACTCATACATCTGGATTTGTGTACGAGATGTGGAATGGTGACATTCGTAAATTTCAGGAAATAACGGGGCATCCAAAAATGCCTTCCGGAAAATTAGAAGCTCTGCGAGTTCCTCTGATGTTCGATCCCGGCACAAGATGGGAGTATGGCGTTGGGATTGACTGGGCTGGATTAGTGTTGGAAGCGGTCACTGGGACAACCCTTTCCGATTACATGCAACAAAACATCTTGTCACCTCTGGAAATGCATGACACCACTTATACGCCAACTCCAGACATCGAGCAAAGGCTAGTTCCGGTGCATCAACGGCTGGCTGGGCAGGAGTTTAAGGTTAGCCAACTTCGGCCAGATCTCTCCAGAGAATATTATGGTGGTGGGGCCGGACTCTACTCGACTATCTCTGACTATCTTCGATTCTGCCGGATGATTCTTAATCAAGGAGAATTGGATGGTAAAAGAATTCTCAGTCCTGAGACTGTTGGTCTAATGTCACGAAATGCGATGGGCCCCAACAGAGTGCAACCACTTCCGTCTTTTGACGCGGTTATAAGCAACGATGCAGAATTTTTCCCTGGGATAGAGAAGACTTGGGGTTTGACATTTCTGATCAATGAGGAAGCGACATTTACCGGGAGATCCCGTGAGTCGCTTAGTTGGGGAGGAATTTTTAACACATTTTTCTGGATCGATCATTCGAGAGATTCTGCAGGAGTCTTTTTGACGCAAATTAGCCCTTGGGTGGATAAAGTTGCATTACCTTTATTTGAGTCATTTGAATCAGTGGTGAATGAGGTTGAACCGTAAACGGGAGCTAATTTTCCCAAGGCAGTTTTCGGGGTTTAAGGACCTGTCTGAGTTCACCATCTGCTACCACTACGATCAGATCGAGCTGGACATAATTCGTTGGACTCATCCCCTTAAGAGCTGTGGTGACTAATTCCTTCTCTATATGAGGGGTGGCAGTAACCACCACCAATGCCTTCAGATCCGTCTCAATATCCACCGGAGCTTCGTTGACCCTCTTAAGTGCTCTTCGTAGATCTCGCCGAACAGGTGTGCCATCAGCTGGATCTATATCAACCGGAGGAGCGATGACTGATACTCCAGATGCAACAGTCGAAGGCAGATGGGAAACTGTCCAGTGGTCGAATAAATCTATTTCTGTCAGCTCGTTTTCTTCTAGTACCATGGCGCGTTCGCGAATTTGATTCTTCATAGTAGTGAGCTCTGCTTCTTCTTTAGGTAGTCTGGCAATTTCACTGGAATCGAGATGGAAAGCTCCGGTCAGTCCCTCAGAAAGCGCGAGCCATTCAGTGGAAAACCCTCCGGTTACCGACATGTATGAACCCTCATTCTCGAGCTTCGCAAGTCTTACTTTTTTCGGAATGCGGAGTTCGCGTCGCTCATCGTTTCCGAGAGCCCTTAGGCCTTGAGCTAGACGTAATCTGAGTTCTGAATAATCCGGCTCGTCGGTCGGGATTTCCGCTTTCGGCGGTATCCAAATTCCATAGCCTCCGGGCTCTACCAAGTTATCTGCTGCTATATCCTGGGTTAGCAAGGTTTCGAATTCACTCAATTCAGGTCTAGCATCAACGGGCCATAGAGTTTCGACAAAAACACCTACCGTCCGCTCTCGCTGCTTCAGGAGAGCATCATATCCGCCGGTTCCATCGTCAATACCTATGGGCCGGAAGGTTCTATAGAATCGTTCGCTCATCCATGCCGCTAAAAGATGTACTAATGTTCGATCCGTTGAAGGTGTATCCAATGGCGTCACCTATATTCGTGGTGCATAGATTTGTAGGAAACTATTCTTCCGAAACACTCGCGCGCCTAACGAGGATGGGATCAATTCCATTTTTCACGAATTGAATCACAATATTCAGGTTTATCGCTAAGAAAATAAGCACTGAAACGAGCTTAAGGGTATTTGCAAACATTGAATCACCTTGGTCGATTTGTTGCAGAGCGATTACAGTTAACACGCACGCAAGCAACGAGATGCCGAGTCCCACTAACCAATCCCAAGACCTTATGAACCTCGAAAAGGCTCCAATCACCCCTGCTAATAAAGCGATGTGCACGGCTGCGCCACCAAGGACCGCACCCAGCATGGGAGTGTCGTGGTAATCCCAGAGTTCAAATGCCGTCAGTATCAGCCACATTGCACCAATCGGGGCGACGATAGCAAAGATAATTCCGACTAGATCTGATCGGTTAAATCGCATTTACCACTTCTTTCTCTTCAATATGCTCCTCGAAATGTCTGATGCATGCAAGAGGTCATATCGCACTTCGGCTCTGTCCGCCATCTACCGGAATAGTTGACCCAATAACCCACGATGCCCGTTTCGAAGCCAGCCACACTACTGCATCAGCTACTTCCTCAGGCTTGCCGAATCTACCCCCTGGGATTTCATTTCGGATGAACTCAGCCATCCCTTCCGGGTCTTCGACTAGGCGGTTTCCCCAGGAGCCACCCTCAAATGCAATTGACCCAGGAGCAATATTGTTGATTCGAATGCCATCGGATGCCCAATTACGTGCATATGAATTCGAAAGTGCTATCTGGGCAGCTTTCGACGACTGATACTGAGGAGGCCCACCGTGTTCTCTGCCGAATATCGAAGAAATATTTATGACGGATGCGTGCTCTGATTTCAGTAGAGATTCGCGTAATGTTTCCATTATTCTCAATGGCGCCATCACGTTCAGTTCGAAAGATTGCCTCCAATTACTTTCAGTATCGCCTCCTCGGATGGTCGCACCCGCATTATTGACGAGGACGTCCACATGAGGGAATATTTCCTGCAGTTTCCTATCAATTGTGTCTGGCGCACTAGCCGACGCAACATCGCAGGAGAGGGTATGAACACTAGAAGTACCCTGCCTATCTAACGATTCTTTTAAATCCGATAGAAGCTCTTCGTCGCGAGCGATGAGGAGTAGGTGAGATCCTTCCTCATAGAACTTCTCGGTAATTGCGCGTCCAATGCCTCGGGAAGCTCCAGTAACAATCACGTATTTGTCGGTCAGTTCAAGATCCATTTTGCGCCCCTTTTTGATCTAAAAACGTATTTTCATAACGGCGACTTATAGTCAGGCTATATGTACTAGGTTAGTCTGAAGTCATGTCAATTGAAATTAATCTTAACGATCATGTAGCGACTATTACATTTAACGATAAACAAGAGGTTTTTTCAGTGGAGACTTCTAACCAGTTGTCGGCGGTGGTTGAAGAGCTCGAGATGTCTAGTCGCGTGGACGTGGTGATCTTGGAGCACGCTGAAAATGCTGGCGGCAAATGGGCCGCACTGAACTCCGTCCAAAGCCCGACAAACGAACGATATGTAGAAATCAGAGAACTCAGCGCTGGTATACAAGCGATTGCAGCCCTCAGACAGCCGGTGATTGCCACCTGCGCAGGAGATCTACAAGGGCCTGGAATGGAGCTGTATCTTGCTGCAGATATTCGATTTGCCGAGTTGAACTCTACCTTTCGGATGAGTGAAGCTGCGGAGGACAGACTTCCGATGAGCGGAGCTGGACAACGATTAGTGCGAGCAGTTGGCCGAGCCCAAGCGCTTAGAATGCTTCTGCTTGGTTCGCCTATGGACGTGGAAGAGGCATTCCGCATTGGTCTCATTTCTAGTTCCAGTAACACGACTCTTGCGGAAGCCCAACTCGCGGGTGAGGAAATCGCTAGCAGGGGCCCTCTGGCGGTCCGAACCTTTAAGGAGGCACTTCACAAAGGAGCTGAAATGACTCTGGAGCAGGCTCTACAGTACGAGCTTGATCTCACTATATTGCTCCAGTCGACTGAAGACAGAAAAGAGGGCGTAGATGCCTTTCTCGAGAAAAGGACTCCTGACTTCAGAGCTCGCTGACTTCTAAAAGTCTCACGATCACCTTTTCTTTGGTCGTGACTGTATTATCCTTGACGCTGAAAGAACGATGAATTGATAAGCGGGTGTATATGAACGTAGTAATGAACACTGATGAAGCTCATGTAGTCTTAACTTTGGTGACTTCACAGATTCTCGATCATTTGCAGATGTCTGAGGAAGGGCGAGAGGTCGTGAAGAGCTGGCGGCGATCGCATAATCTTGGCTCGGGTGATCTCGATGAATTTGCAATTGAACTTAATGAGGCGGTTGGTAATTTCATAGATGAAAACACACGACGTATGGTGCGTCAGCGCGGCAAACTAAAAGTTCAAGAGAGATAAAAATACGGGAGTTTTGTGATATGAAGGTAGAATTTACAGTCGACGAGTGCCATCAAATGTTC
>CAXGQC010000078.1:0-5713 GCA_964011795.1 uncultured bacterium
TCACCTGGTCTGCCACCACCACCTTCAGTGAAAAACACCAGTGGGAGCCTGAATCGCTCAGCGAGTTCGAACATTCTGTCCTGCTTGTAGTGATTCCTCCCCCCCTGTGTGCCCGCAAGTACGGTGTAGTCATATGAGATCACCATCGTCCGGGCCTCTTCGGGAGAAAAAAGATCTCCATTTACAGAGCCGATGCCCGCGACCAAACCATCAGCCGGAGTTTTTTCCCGTAATTCCTGATCGTTGAACTTTTGATGCTGGCGGGCTACTACCAGCGGCCCATATTCCTTGAATGTACCTTCGTCGACTAATTGAGCGATATTTTCACGAGGCATCCTATAGCCACGTCCGTACCGTTTCGCAACGGCTTCTGGACGATTTTCATCTAAAGTGTACGCGTGTCTTGCATAAGCTTCCTCGAGGTCAGGTCGTATGTAGTCGAGGTCAATTGTTTCCTCTTCAACGAAGGTAGCGTCTCCACTGTCACTCTCTTCCACAAAAATAAGCGGATGACCCTCGACAATAATGTCGCCCGGAGCGACATTGATTTTTTTGATCATTCCAGATTTGTCAGCCTTGATAACGTGCTCCATTTTCATGGCTTCCATCACAAGCAGTTCCTGACCGATCAATATCTGGTCACCTTCTTCCACGGAAATTTGTATTATCGTCCCCTGGATCGGGGCTGGAATCCCTACGGAGCCGTCTGGCCCTACGAGACTGATAGCTTCCTCTTCCGGTGTTTCATCGACTGATTGCGCTTCTTTAACCTGTCGGTCATAGTCAAATAGAGCGAGTGGGTCTGACGTATCCACCATTACTGGTGCCGTACCAGTAAGAGGGCTGGCCTGTTGTGAACCACCGGCGCTAGCGACCGGCATTTCAGGGCTTTCAATCCAGCGACGTGAATCGTCACTGGTCTCAGCTGCGGCAAGATTTGCTATCTCTTCGTCCACCCATCTAGTGTGAACAGATCCGTCAGCGAGATCTGGATGCTTGAGTACGTTCGTGAGAAACGGAATATTTGTATTTACTCCTTCGATCCTAAATTCAGAGAGTGCACGAAGCGATCTCTGTATAGCTGTTTCAAAATTTGACGAGGCAGAATGTGTAATTACTTTTGCAAGTAACGAATCGAACATCGGGCTTGTGGTATATCCTGCATATCCAAATCCGTCCGTTCTAACACCCGGCCCGCTGGGCGCATCATAGGAACGGAGAGTCCCTCCTGCTGGCCTGACGGTTCCATCTGCCGTGAGCGTCTCCATATTTATTCGTGTCTGAATTGCATATCCGCGCGGGTTTGATAAAGACTCGTCATCGAGGCCTAGCTCCGCCAGAGATGTGCCGGCGGCAAGTCCTATCTGGGCCTGAACAATATCCACACCAGTAACGGCTTCCGTAACAGTATGTTCCACTTGAAGTCGGGCGTTAGCTTCTATGAACGAAAAGGCATCACCGCCATCAGACGGGTTGACGTTTACAAGGAATTCGAAGGTACCCAAATTCGAGTAGCCCACATTGCTCGCCAGTCGCACAGCGGCTTCGATTATGTCGGCCCTCAGTCGATCCGGTAGATGAGGTGCTGGAGCGATTTCAACGATTTTTTGATAGCGCCGTTGCACACTGCATTCACGCTCTCCCAAATGAATAATGTTCCCCTGCAGGTCACCGAGAATTTGAACTTCGATATGACGCGCCTGCTGAATGAATTCTTCGACGTAGAGATCACCGATTCCAAATGCACTTGTCGCCTCTGATTGACATCGGTTGTAGGCTTCTTCAACTTCGGATGCGTCTGTAACTGCTCTGGAGCCACGGCCACCACCGCCTGCCACAGCCTTGATCATCATTCCACCGTTTTCCCCGAGAGACGAATAGAAAGCTTGCGCTTCTTCTAGGGTGACGGACTTATCTATTCCCTTGAGAATTGGCACGTTTGCCTCAGCCGCAGCCGCTCGGGCCCTGCCTTTGTCACCAAAAAGCTCCAGGTGTTCAACATTTGGGCCGATGAAAACAATGTCGTTTTCCTCGCACTTTCTGGCAAATTCCGAATTTTCTGAAAGAAACCCGTAGCCAGGATGGACAGCGTCACAGTTCATTTCTTTTGCTGCGGCGATAATCCCATCAATATTGAGGTACGCGGGTACTCCCTTACCCTCAAGGGCGAAGGATTCATCAGCTATTGAGCAATGTAGTGAGTTAGCGTCATCTTCAGAGTGGACAGCCACGGTTTTTATACCTAAGTCACTGGCGGCACGCATGATTCGGATGGCAATTTCACCCCTATTAGCTATTAATATAGTGTTGAAACTCATGAGTTTTTATACCTTTCATAATCGTATATTGTTCCTGTTACGCAATTTTCTACAAGTGCCTGATACGAATCATCATCAATATTCAGATACTCTTTCAGTACTTCTTCACTATGTTGACCCACACAGGGTGCGGGACGAATGGGAGCCGATGCACCACTTCCCAGTCTCCAGGACCGCCCCGGGATGAAAGTTGTTCCAGTTTCCGGGTGATCCACTCCAACTATAAAACCACTTGAAAACAAATCTGGATCGGGATCTTTATACACATCATAGATTGATGCGACACGAGCCGCACAAGCACCTGAGTCGATCACCTGTTTTGCGATTTCCTCCGCTGATCTTTCTCTTGCCCAATCACCGAAAAGCTTATCTAATTCGTCCTCATTGTTTTTCCTATCCTTAGCCGTACTAAAACGAGAATCATTTTCCAGCCCCAGTAGTCCTGAAAGTCCGACCCAAGCATCATCGGTGTCTGCCGATGCCGCTACCCATGCTCCGTCTTTACTTTGATACACATTATGAGGTGCAATCAGTGGGTGAGTATTTCCTTGAGGTCTTGGTACATTTCCAGAAATCTGATACTCGCCAAGTGCGTCACCTACCACGGCGGTTAGGGCCTCTAACATTGATCCCTCGATACGTTGAGCTTCTCCAGTGTCTGAACTACTGTGCAGTGCTGCCATGACAGCAGCAATCGTGAAATAGCCTGAAACAGGATCAGGAATCATCCCTCCGGTGTTCATACCGCTGTCGCCTAAATATCCATGAATAGATGAGAGGCCTGACATGGGTTCAGTAGTACCCCCATTACCGGGATATTCCCAATATGGTCCATTTGCTCCGTATGCCGATAGTGACACGAACACGATACCCGGCTTCTTTGCGGCAAGAGTTTCGAGAGTGATGCCCCAACGTTTTAAGATTTGTGGAGTGAAATTGTCCATCACTATATCGAATTGCGGAACGAGTTTCCAGAAAATATCACGGCCTTTATCAGTTCCCATATCTAAGGTGATAGCTCTTTTGTTCAGATTTGCTGAGTTATATAGGCCTTGTGTGTTAAGGAAATGCTGAGGAATTGTCTCGTTTTTAACTGCCTCGGGGATTCGGTTACTAACTCTTCTCCACACATCTACTCGATGTGGTGCTTCTATTTGTATTACTTCTGCACCGAGTAGCCCCAGTAATTCTGTGGCAAACGTACCAGACCAAGCGTGCGTGAACGTTAGTACTTTTTTGCCACTGAGTGGTCCTTCAGGAGACACAGTTGTTGTTGATGGCTCTGACTTTATTCTACGATTCCAATCGATTTCTTCGGCGTCAGCATTAAGTGCCGGTGCTGGACGCTTGAGCTCCCATTTTGTTGGTGACACGTGGGCTGATGGACCCGGCAATTTCACATTTTTGTCGCCAATGGTCGTCGTTCTGAAATAGTCACGAGCTTCAAGGTGTTCACATTCATATATATCTGACATGTCGCGCACCATTCCTGAAATTGATCTCAGTTTGCACAACGCATGGAACATTTCATTCCTATCTTTATTGATGACCGTTCCCGCCGCCGCCGCCGCTACTTCTTGGAGTCTTGGATTGCCATGCCTACCAATATCTGGAATGAGTTCTTCTATTTCTGCAAACTCTTCAAGTCCCAACACGCGCATAGACTCTGACCAATTCCGGAAATCACCAGGTCCAAAATTAATCAGACCATCACGTGCCTGCCATAGCGGACCTGGGATGCCCCTCGCTTTTCCACCGAGAACACCGCGACACCAGCCCCGGTCCTCATATATTGCCTGTATTGCCCAAGGGGCTGACGCCATAGCAAGCGCTTCAACTTCACTTAGATCTATCAAATCACCTAAGCCTGTCACCTTACGATTGAGCAGGACGGCGGAGCTCGCAATAAAACCAGCAACGCCTGAGATATAGCCGGTTAGGTTATTCGGCAGCTGCAGGGGTGGCTCATTTTCGTAGACGTTAATGTGACTAAAACCTGTTCGTGCTGACGCGGTGAGATTATTTCCCTTTACTCCTGCAAGATTCCCTGTCAAGCCATGCGGAGTTATGGACAAGTGGGTCGTGGAGACATGAGAATTGTCCTGGACCATTTTGAACAGGTGCGAAGCAGAATCCACTTCTGTTGTGATTACCACATCGCTAGAACTTATGAGTTGAGCAAGTTGAGAATCGTTTTCTATCACAACAGATTTTTTATTCCAATTAGCATAGGCGTGCAATACTTCTGAAGCTCGTAGCGGATGTCCGCTGATTGTTTCAGCAAGTATTACCTCCCCACCGAAATCACCATAAAAGCGTGCGGCGAAGGCTCCTGATAACGAGCTTGATAAGTCAAGAATTCTCTGGTCGCTAAATGCACTTGTCATAAGTGTTAGACATCATCTCTCAGCTGCTTCATTTCGTCAAAATCCGTAAATTGTTGAGTCTCGAGAGGCACATGGTTTCACGAAGTCATTTCGGGGACTGTTAGATAGTTAACAGACCGTCAACAGAGTACAGCATACATTTCCCAGATATGTCTTATGGCTCATGTTGGGCTGTGCTTTATCGAAATAGGATAGACTAGGACATCAGCGACAAGGGAATTAATTAAGGAGATCTATGAGCGATTATTGGAAGCGTAGGACATTCAGTCGACGCGGATTAATCAGAAGTGCAGCTCTTGGGGGAGCGGGCCTTGCCGGTGCCGCCCTTATTGGTTGCGGAGACGATGGAGAGAGCACGTCTGCGTCTACTGCCTCCTCAGGCAGCAGTTCGAGCAGTTCGAGCAGTTCGAGCAGTTCAAGCAGCTCAAGCAGCTCAAGCAGTTCGAGTAGTTCAAGTGCTGCGACTGCGGCTGCAACACCTCAAGCAACTCGAAGTGGTGGTACGTTGAAGGCGGGAACAAATTCGACTCCGAACTTCGTTCGTATGCCATTCAATACAGCTGGTAACAACACCTACCTCAACCAGAACTCGAGAATTTTCGACCGCCTTGTAGAGGTTGGGAACATGAAGGGTCGTCGTCAGATACAAGCTGATCAAGAGGCAACCCTGTATGAGCTCTACGATGGTGACTACAGTGTGTATCCTGGTCTTGCGCAGAGTTGGGAAGTTGCCGACGGTGGCACGACGATCATTTTCAATTTGGTCGATCAGCATGTCCATTATCACAATGGCGACGAGATGACTTCAGAAGACATCAAGTGGTCCATCGACACGATGAAAGATAACGAATACGAAGGTGTTGTTGGGAGCCCTTATGCTGGTGACCTCCTGTCTAAGAACATCACCGCAGTAGAAACTCCTGACGAGAAGACAGTAGTCGTTCGATTGAGCAAGCCTACCGGATATATATTTGACTATTTCCGTGGAGCCAATATTGGACACAGACC
>CAXGQC010000079.1:0-5660 GCA_964011795.1 uncultured bacterium
GGTCGTATGTGGCCTCAGTAACCGTTGGCCGGTCGATCCCACTGGAGCCAATTCCCGCATTATTTACCAAGATATCAATCTGACCAAAATCGGAAATCGCCTCGGCAACCATAGCCTCACAAGATTCTCTATCAGACACGTCGGCTTTGTAAGTCTTTGCAATAACCCCTAGGTCGGCTATCTCACGTGCAACCTCTTCCGCAGCTGATTGACTACTTGCATAATTCACCGCAACGTTCGCTCCCATCTCCGCCAGACGCAAACTAATTGCTCTACCAATACCTCGACTCCCACCTGTAACAAGGGCATTCCTACCTTCTAATCCAGACATATCCACTCCTAACTAAACGAACTAATATCTTTAATTGTGGTCTCGGTCAATTCGGCCACCACCTTTGTCACCAGACTGACACACTCAGTTATATCTCTTATATCAACGACTCCCTGATGACTGTGCAAATATCGGGTCGGAACCGCAATATTCACCACAGGCACCCCAGCGCGAGTGCGCTGCACTGCTGAACCGTCTTGGCCATATCCACTTAGGACATTGAACTGAATCGGTATGCCCTCTCTTTCCGCGATCGACACCACAAAATCTCTAAACCGAGTGTTCGGGAGCATGGAACTGTCATGAAAAAAGATACTCGGCCCGGCACCCAGCTCCTCTTGTGCTTCGTCAAGCGTAATGCCTGGATAGTCTGCGGCTACACCACTTTCAAGATTAATAGCAATATCCGCGTCAGCCAGGAATCCTGCTGTTTGTGCTCCTCGCAGACCCACTTCCTCCTGTACAGTTGCTGCTCCAATTACAGAAACACCCAGCCGACGATCTTTCAGCTGCTTCAGTACTTCAATCATTATCGCAACACCGACTCTGTCGTCCCATGCTTTTCCTATTAGCCGATTCCCGCCTGCAAATTTGACGAACTTGGTATCTGGGTATACGGGGTCACCAGGTCTCACCCCTAACCGATTGATCGCGTCATCGGCTGATTCAGCACCTATGTCAAGGAACATCTGTTCCATTTTGAATACCTGAGATCTTTCGTTTTGATCCATCACATGAACAGTCTTGATCCCAGTTATCGCTGGTATGTCACCGCTTCGCGTACGAACCATCCAGCGTTGTCCTATAACTGCCTGTGCCAACCAACCACCCAGCGGGTGAAATTTGAGATAGCCTTCCGGAGTAATACGCTTTACCAGGAGCCCTAGCTCATCCATGTGAGCTGATAGCAATACCTTCATCTCACTTTGTGGCGCACTAAGAACCGAAATAGAAGAACCGAGTCCATCAGTGGTCTGAGAATCAACAAGATCCGCTAATTCTCTTTCAACTATCTTCCGAACGGGATCTTCAAACCCACTCGGACCACCAACGTTTGATAATTCCTCAAGGAGAGGGATTAAATCAGATCTAGGCATAAAGCTACTCCTTCATACTCACCAAGCCGACCAACCGCCGTCAATCGGGAGGATTACCCCGTTAACGTAAGAAGACGCTGGAGACGCGAGAAATAATATCGATGAATCTAATTCACCTGACTCACCTATACGTCCCATCGGAGAAAATAGTCGCATTCGTTCCTCCATCTCAGCAGGAATCTCTCCTGTAGATGGATCAATTGTCATCTCCGTTTTAAAGTAAGCCGGTGCAACAGCATTAGTTGTAATGCCATATTGTGCCCACTCAACTGCCAGCTGCCTGACCATATTATCCAACCCACCCTTACTCGCTGAATAGCCAATATTCCTATGGACTGGATTACCATGGGACCCCATAATAGAGCTGATCATTATGATTCTCCCACCTGACCATGACACATCAGGAGCAGTCGCGCGTTCTATCATTTGTTGGCCTACGATTTGCGCTGCATAGAAGGCACCATTTAAATTCGTTTGAACAGCCGCCTCCCATTTGTCATCAGGATGAGTTTCAGCTCTCTTTAACGGGGCGATCCCTGCGGCGTACAGTAAAATGTCGATGCTACCTAACTGAGAATCTATGTCTGCAACGGCCCCCGCAAGTTCATTTCGATGAGTCACGTCTGCCGCAGCATTCGCCGTCCGGACACCTAATTCTGAACAGGACGCTCCAACTTCCAAGAGACGCTCTTTCCTACGCGCTATTAGACCAACATTAGCTCCAGCTGAAGCCAATGCAAGCGCAGCTTCCCGACCTAATCCACTTGAGGCACCTATCACAAGCGCGATTTTTCCGCTGAGCCCAAAGCGATCTGTTAGACCCTGCATCGCCAACCTATCCAAAGAATTATTCTTTAGCTATCTACGAAATACTCTTGACTCGGTTCTAACTATATCTATATAGAGAGACCCAAAAACTTTGCCGCGTTCAACCCTAATAAATCAGCACGTTCCGAATCTGACAAATCCGCCATCGTTCTCTCGATGGCTGCGGCTGAATGAGGCCACGTACCCTCCTGATGTGGATAATCATTGGCCCACATAAAGTTTCCTGTTAGATCGAAGTCCGAGGCAAGAGCCAATCCAGGCGGGTCTTCGCCAAAGCTTGCAAAAAAACTGTTTCTGTAGTGCTCGCTAGGAAGCATCGACAATTTTGGGAACGACCACATGTGATGCTTGTGATATGCCTCGTCCATCGCGGTCAATGCCCATGGTACCCATCCTATCCCGGCTTCTATAGTCGCAATTCGAAGCTTTGGGAATTTTTCTAGCACGCCAGAACTGCAGAAATTGGCAACCGGTTCTATTGATTGACTGAGGGAATGCACAGCGTAGTTTATGACCGCGCCACCATTTCCGCGAGCTCCGCGTGGGTCTTTCCCTGTGGAAATATGCAATGTGATGGGGAGGTCAGCCTCTTGTATAGCGTTCCAAAGGTCATCGTAATGAGGCATATTGTAATTAAGCTCGCTTCCGTCACCATTACCCCATACAGGTCTATTCGGTAGCGTCAGGCATCGATGCCCCATCTTGGCAACACGCTTTACTTCAGCAATCGCGCCCTCTAGATCATTCGGAGCAATTGCTGCAGCAGGGAGCATCCTATCTCTGTTACCGCCATATGTCTCCATTGACCAATCATTCCACACTCGACACATCGCCTGTGAGAAAACAGCATCAGGTGTAGCCCATATTGACAGCCCTTTATTGGGGAAGATTAACTCCAAATCGATTCCGTCACGGTCCATATCGCGAAGGCGTTCATCCACGTCATATCCTGCTCCGTTCCGTTCCTCATCTTCACCCTCTAATTTCAGATCACGAATCTTGGTAGGCCTATGACCTTCAGTCACCTGCCACTTGACTCCATCTTTGTCGACTTCCTGTCGAGGAATACGATGTCGATATTCCTTCTCTATGCGTTTCGCCCATAAATCGGCAGGTTCCTGCGCATGGCAATCGGCGGAAACCATGTAGTACTTATTTGGGTCATCTGGACGTGCCGTGCGCTGCCAGCCCTCTATCCCTGGCGTTTCGGTTCTCCAAGCGTTCGGATTTTTGTCAGCTATAACCATCTACATGTTCCCTTCAGCTACAGATTGATCCAGTCCTAAAAGACTGAATGGTTGCTCCCTTTCAAAGATGGCAGATTCGGCTGCCAATGTCCGTTCTGGAATAGGTATGACATCAGCGTATTCTGGTGCCAACCCCTCATTCGGCCACTTTCGTAGTCGCATCCCTGTGACTGATTCAGGGACTTGATGTTCTGTTTCTGCCTCGCCTCGACCGCTATGGAACCAGTCGCCTTCCATGCCCTCAGTGCCTACCAACCAAGTACCTAACCAAAGCATAGGTGAATCATCTTCATTTAAAGCAGGAGGCCAGATCACCGTTATGGATTTATTGTCTGTCATTAAGTATTCCCTGCTCGAAACGGTAACAAATTCATAGCAATTTGTCACAAACCGATCGATCATGAAAAGAGTACAATAAAAAAATGACGATGGATCCCGTAATAATTGCTGAATATGTTGGCATCGTTTCTTTTTCTTTTTCGGGAGTGGCCGTCGGTGTCCGAGCAAAAATGGACGTGTTTGGCCTACTGTTCTTAGGTTTTGTAACAGCTCTCGGTGGAGGTGTTACGCGAGACGTCATCTTGAATAAAACTCCAATGGTTTTCGTCGAAACCGAATATATAGTTCTGGCGCTAGGAGCAGCTATCGTAGCCATTGCGTTGCGACCGTTCGATTGGAATATGCCTGACATCTTTCTGAAAACACTAGACTCGGTGGGGACGGGTGCCTTTGCCGTGACCGGTGTTCTCATCGGCTCCTCTTCTGGATTGAATTGGATGGGAGTCCTTCTGCTAGGCATGATTACAGCAACTGGCGGAGGAATTGTTCGAGACATTCTGGCCTCGAGAATTCCGAGAGTTCTCAGTACCGAACTGAACGCAACTGGAGCACTAGTTGGTGGGTCCGTAACGTATCTACTACTCGAAGTGAATGAGGGGACAGCCACTATAGTTGGTGGATTTATAACCGCACTCATTGTTGCAATAGGCCACATGGGTTGGTTCAGAGTGCCACGAGTTGAACAAGTTTCATCTGATTCATACTATCGAGAGGCATTCAGCAACATGGACACGAACGAAGATAGTTCGCAAAAAGACTAAATACACCGGCTCCTTAAAACGTATATGGCTTAGTTTGAGTACACTTTTGCCATAGCGAAAAGCCTATGTTCTAGGTACAAACTAAGGAATTCAACAGCAAATTGACACCGTTTCCCTATCTATAGCTCCGATTGGGATACGAGCAGAGACGTGAATGCGATGCAATATATGGTCAAACAGAAAATAAAATTAGCCCTGAGGGTGGCCTGTTAATGGAACTCTGGGTAGTGGTAACTATTATTGCTGCCACGGCGCAAACGATTCGAACAGCCATCCAACGCCAGATGAAGGGAGCACTTGGCGATTATGGTGCCTCGGCCATACGATTCATCTATGCCGTTCCTTTCTCGTTGATTTGGCTTTTATGTATCCTTTGGTACTTCGATCATTCAATACCACAACTGACCTTCCCATTCTTTTTATGGCTAGCGGTAGGCGGTTTATCGCAAATAATTTTCACGGTATTCCTCGTAAAACTTTTCAGCTATAAGAATTTTGTAGTAGGTGTGGCCTTCTCTAAAACAGAAGTGTTATTAGTAGCAATTCTTGAGGCACTGATACTGTCAATCGCAATTAACCTACAATTTGCTATCGCAATTGTTATTGGCACAATCTCGGTAATAATGCTATCGCTGAAAGAAAATCTACTATCATTTCGTGAGATAAGGACTGGACTCCAATCTCGGTCGACGGGGATCGGATTACTGGCTGGTGTGGCCCTAGCACTTAGTGTTGTCGGATTTCGAGCAGCAATCGACGCGCTCGCATCAGACGAACTGATGGTACGAGCAGCAACTGCAGGAGCACTCGGTGTGATAGGACAGGCCTTTGTAATGGTTGGATACCTCTTTATGTTTAGAAAACAAGAATTGATCGCTAGTCTTTCGGAATGGAAACCGGGGGTTCTGACTGGTGTGTTTGCAACGACAGCTACTGGAAGCTGGTTTATCGCCTTTGCTATGCATTCAGGTGCAGCGGTAAGAGCAGTCGGACAAATAGAACTTGTTCTGTCCATTGCCATCACGATTTTGGCATTTAAGCAAAAAATAACAAAGAT
>CAXGQC010000080.1:0-5435 GCA_964011795.1 uncultured bacterium
CTACAGGTTCTTTGAACCCGCAAAGCTATTTCACCACGATTTGCCACGAGTATTCGCTTGAACATTCCATTGAGCGTATACGAATCTAGTCTAAGCTGCCTCAAGTATTTTAAAGTTAACTGCGATCTTGTATTTCAGCTAGAAATTTGTCGACTAATTCTCTGACAGGGATTTCGCCGAGATCGTCACCGGTCCGAGTTCTCACGGCTGCAGCATCAGCTTCAGCCTCGCGATCACCAACGACCAACATGTACGGTATTTTTTGTAACTGGGCACGCCTTATCTTGTTTCCCATTCTTTCCTTCGCGGCATCAACATTGAAACGAATACCTTGAGCCTTTAGTTCAGCGCCTATTCGGTCGGCGTGCTCGAGATGTCGATCAGCGATAGGGATGATTGCAACTTGAACAGGGGCCAACCACATCGGGAAGGCTCCGCCATAATGCTCGATCAGAATACCGACGAACCGCTCGATCGAACCAAATAGTGCCCGGTGTACCATGAACGGTCTATGCGGCTCACCATCATCACCAACGTATGACATGTCAAATCTTTCGGGCAAATTGAAGTCGAACTGAACGGTTGAACATTGCCATCTACGTCCAAGGGCATCGGTCAAATGAAAGTCTATTTTTGGTCCATAGAATGCCCCACCACCGTCTTCGACATCATATGCAAGCTCTGCGCGTTCAATTGCTTCTCTTAGGGCTCGCTCAGCCCGATCCCATTGGGATGAATCGCCTACTGCCTTCTCTGGCCGAGTCGAGAGTGTCGCAGAGATGTTCTCAAAGTTGAAGAGCCCTAAGAGGTCGAGAACGAATCGGACTACTCCATCCACTTCACTGTCTAGTTGCTCCGGGGTACATATAATATGGGCATCATCCTGAGTAAATCCCCGTACCCGAAGCATCCCATGCAAAACACCCGACCGTTCATATCTGTAGACGGTGCCAAGTTCTGCGAGCCTCATAGGCAATTCGCGATATGAGCGCAGATCGTTCTTAAATATCTGTATATGGAACGGGCAGTTCATCGGTTTTAGATAGTAGTCATCACCGTCAACATCCATTGCTGAGAACATACCCTCTGAGAAGAAGTCAAGGTGTCCACTGGTCTCCCACAAAGTGGACCTCCCGATATGTGGAGTGAATACCAAGTCATATCCGCCTTCATCATGAGCTTGCTTCCATGTGTCTTCGATTTCGACTCGAAGTCTCGCCCCTTTAGGGTGCCAATAAATGAGACCCGGCCCGTAATCTTCCTGAGTAGAGAAGAGATCGAGTTCTCTACCGAGGCGTCTGTGGTCATTCAGACGAGCCTGTTCCCTGAGTTCCTCGTATTCGACTAATTCTTCTTCAGTAGAGAATAATAAGCCGTACACTCTCTGCAGCATCGTATTATTTTCATCACCTCGCCAGTAAGCCCCGGCTATCCGATCTAGCTTGAACGCACCGACCTGCCCGGTTGTCTCAGTGTGGCCTCCACGACAGAGATCCTCGAAATCGCCGTGAGAAAAATGTCCCACAGTCGAGTCCTCTATTTCGTCGATGAGTTCAAGTTTGTATGGTTGATCGCTAAAGATCTCACGGGCAGCATCTTTATCAATTTGTTCACCGTGTATGGGAAGGTTGGCGCGAACAGACTGAGTCATTCTCTTCTGAAGCTCAACGAGATCGTCTGGTGTTAGAGACCGTGGGAGTTCGAAATCATAGTAGAAGCCGTCATCAACTGGTGGCCCAATGGCATATTTCGCATCCGGGAATTTTTCGAGCATAGCTTCGGCCAGGATATGAGCCGCTGAATGCCTCATCCTGAATAACTGTTCCTCGTCATTTAGTTGAGAGAATCCGGAAGCGTCGTTAGTCATTGTCATTCCCAAAAATCAATCGAAAGAATTTTTCATTTGGCTCGATACTAATTACTCTTGCCTCCGGCGGCTATAGCCGGTCCGTCGCTCCCTGCCATCATCACGTTTCGTATCTTGGCGATCATTAGCATACGAAGTTGCGTCGGCATGAGGAGACGGAGGTCCGAACCGGTTTTCACCCTCGTCACCTTTACGAACAGCCCAGATGATACCTACCACCAAAGCTGAAAGAAAAACGATCATGCCTGACACGAGTATGAGAGTTCCGATCAATACATGGAGATTGAATTCGGTGAAAAGGAACACGATACCCACGGTGATCAACACTACCGCGAATATATATATCAGAAAAAACCAGAGTGCCCACCATCCTGTTTTTCCAATGTCATGCAGTCGTCGCACATAAAGAGCAAGTCCGGGTATAAAGGTGGCAAGACCGAAAAGGCTTTGGAGTGGACCTGAACTCTCGGTACCAAAGGAGATGGCATCAACTATTGCAAGGAATATAGATACGAGAATTCCGAATAGTTGCCACCACCAAAATTCTGCTCGCGTTGAACGACCCCTGAAATCAAAATACCTTCGGAATCCGAGAGCCACGGCTTGTGGGAAGGTCACCATACCTGTTGTCCTCAATCCCGCCTAAACAATTGTAAATGAGTCACACCTAAATAACAGCTGTTCCAAACGGTACAGATCGGTGGGTTTATATGACAGGTTACTAGTATTACTACTTCGCTAGAAGGCGATATCGAACTTAAACGATTTCTGTAGTTGATCTCTTACGCTGGAGGCATGGCCCCGATAGTCAACGGGGAGCCATTTGTAGACTAACAGCCCGTCTTTATCAATTAAAAAAGTTGCTCGCACAGGAATTATTACGTGATTTTCTTCATCGACGCTTCGGCCACGACCTCGCCAGAATTGGCCCTCAGAGTCATCACACTCGAACTCTCCCATGACTCCATACTCACTCATCATCATCTCGTCGGGATCGACGCAGAGCTCAAAGGGCAATTGATTGTCGTTAATCATACTTTCATGTGATTCTCTACTATCCGGACTTACGCCGTAAACCGCGCAATCGAGTTCTTTAAAGTCCTGATAAACGTCACGGAATTCGCATGCTTCTTGCGTACATCCTTCGGTTCCATCAGCAGGATAAAAATAAAGGACAGCCGGGGCCCCACGTAGATCGCTCAATCGAAGAACGTTGTCTGAGGGATCAACTAGACGGAAGTCAGGGACACGTGCACCTATCTCTGTGGTTTTGTCATCGATCAGACGCAAAAAATTCACTAGTAAATCCCTTCCAGCGGATGCTACTCCCGCTTGAGCGTTGATTCATGATTCAATTTGTCAGGTAGGTTAGCATCTTTGACTAATCCAACTCAACTGCTTGAATCCATTTCTTGCGTAAGCACTGACAAGTCCTGTCCGTCCTCGCCCACTTTCGATTCTATCTCAGTAATGATCTTATCGACCTTATCCACAAAAGGAGTCGGGAGAGTGAACCGGATAAGGCCTTCCTTGTAAAATTTTCTTCTGCCAGGGAATAGCGCGAAATTTGTTCGAAGAGCCGCGTCGGGGTCAACATGAAGAAGATCAGCGTATTCCTGAGCAATGTTGCTGAGACTCATTTCCGCCTGAAATATTCGGTTAAAACGTATGCGTTCCATTTGATTAAGATCGCCGTAGTCAGCTCCGCCACGGGAATTTATTGACGATAGATCCGGATCTCCAGCCAATGTTAGAGCGAGATATTGCCGTTGCTCGTTGATGGACAAAACCAATTGTCGTTGAGCTTCAGCGCGTTGTAACCGGAGCTGGTAAGTCAACACGTACGCAACAGCTAATGTTGCCAACGCCGTGAGCATTTGGGCTATATAGATGATGATATCGAGTGTCATGTGCTCGTCTCCATGAACGTGTCGCGCGTTTCTGTCAGTGTGTCTCTCGAAATAGACACTGAAATTGATTATACAAACTTATTTTTCCAAATATATTATGTGTAATCAAACGAGAGCTACAATTTTACCGCTGGGCAGGGGCAAATTTTACTCTCAGCACAAGTAAACATCCAATAATCGAAGTAGTCATGATGAAAATAAAGCCCCATCTATATGCCTCGTATGCATCGACAGGGCTGCTGGGCTCACCCGTAATAGCAAATAAGATTGCGAGTCCCAGTGCTCCCCCAAATTGACGGGCAGTTTGAGTGACTCCACCAGCAAGGCTGAAGTAGTCTGGTTTCACCTCGGATACCCCCGCGGCCGCTAGAACCCCTAAAGTGAGACCCATCCCTGCCGCACTCAGTACCATTCCAGGCAAATAGCCAATCAGATAGTTAGGCTCTTCGTTCAGCATTATCACCCACCACAGCATTCCGATAGCACAAATGAACGTTCCTGGACCAGCCACGAATCGGTGACCAAACCGGTCAGCCAAGGGTCCGGCGACCATTGATGCTACTGTGACGACTGTTGCCCCAGCAGCGGTGGATAGCCCAGCGATACCAATCGAATATTCCCACGCATCAGTGAGGAAGAGTACGAGCGAGAGCATGAGAGCGTACATACCAAATGTAAATATGAAAAGAGCAAGTGAGGCGCGTCGGAATGACAAGATTTCCACCAGTGCGCTGGGGAGAATTGGTTCGACGTGACGTTTGTTGCGATAGATAAATAACACGAAACAAGAAATGCCAATTAGCACGGAGAGCATGGTTTCTGTGGAGAGTAAACTCCACTCCCGGAACTGTACGATTGCCAGAACGAGCAATCCTATTGAGGTGGAAAGTAATACTCCACCGAGGATATCTGGCCGAGCAGACGCATCTCTTCCGGTTTCAACAAAGACCCGTCGTCCCATACTCAGTGCGATAAGACCAAGAGGGAGGTTGATCATGAAAGCCCACCGCCAGTTTGCCAATTCAATGATTCCTGCACCGATTGCAGGTCCGAAGGCATTGGCAGCCGCAAAGCAGGCTCCCCAAAACGTGACGGCAGTTGCTCGTCTTTCGGCGGGCCAAGACGCTATAACGAGGCCCATCGACGCGGGGGCGATGAGCGCTGCCCCGATCCCCTGCAGACTTCTCATCAGAATCAAGCTAAGCACATTTGGAGAAACAGCTACACCGACTGACGCGAGCACAAAAAGGGCGAGTCCTAACGACATTACTCTGAGTCGACCTGCTCGATCAGCGAACCGCCCGCTAACGACTAGTAGTGCAGCATATACCAGCACGTATGAATTCAGAACCCAAGATAGTTGAGCATTAGTGATGCCCGAGAAATCCTCTCGGAAGCTAGGAAACGCGACGTTTACGATCGAGCCATCAACTCCAACGAGAAACATGGCTAACCCAGCGACTGCCAAGGCCAGCCATGATCTTTGAGTGATTGTTGAGTCCGTCATACACAAACTCTAAGGCTGAGTGTCACGGGGGACTAGGTAAACTGAACCCAGTAATTCAATGTAACTTGACTAGTTATATTATGTTGACCGTATTACCAGATATCTGGGGTACAGTTAAGGAGCCGAAGTGAATAACCAGCCAGAGTCTATT
>CAXGQC010000081.1:0-5356 GCA_964011795.1 uncultured bacterium
GTTTCTCTGGTCAGTTTTCTTCTTTGTACTGATCAGAATAGATATCGGAAGTTTCGGACTTGCAATTCTCATTATTGGACCATTCCTCTTGCTGTTTTTAGGGTCGGTTCTAGTACTCACGTTTTGGTTGTGCCTTCCAGGAGACTCAGAGACAAACAGGCATGGACCACCCGCTCGCTCAAAACAGATGCCTGCCGACGATCTAACAGATGGTAATTTTTTCACAAACACAGCCTCGCTTTGGTTAATTTTCCTGGCAGTATTTGTGTTAGGAATGCTGTTTCTAGCACATTTAGTAGACTTCTAGGCATCCAAGACACTCCCAAGGGAAGTCACCTACAATCTCCTAAGCGAGAGAGATTATGGGAAGGAAAAACTATGGCTTTTGCAGGATTTGATCTGACAGGCAAAGTGGCACTGGTCACTGGCGGAAATAGTGGCATTGGACTTGGTATGGCGATCGGACTGGCACAAGCCGGTGCCGACGTATGTATCTGGGGCACCAATCCTGACAAAAATGCTGCCGCTGAAAAGGCCCTTCTCGATGTCGGTGGAAAAGCTGCGGCTATTCGCTGCGACGTTTCACAGGAGGAAGAGGTGGAATCAGCATTTGCAGAGACTCTGAAGCTTTTCGGCCAAGTCGATTCTTGTTTCGCTAACGCTGGGGCTGGTGGCGGAGCACCATTTCAAGAATTCCCGACGGATACTTGGAAAAGGGTAATGGCTATAAATCTCGACGGTACCTTCTTCACGTTCAGGGCTGCTGCACGACACATGATTGAGCGTGGAGAAGGAGGAAGACTCATTGGAACTTCTAGCCTCTCTGCAATTGACGGTGCCGCACGAAATGAAGCCTACGCCGCGACAAAAGGAGCCATGATTTCCATGACTAGAGGGCTAGCAGTCGAATTGGCTCGATACGGGATCACTGCAAATACAATCATTCCGGGTTGGATCGAAACCGCGATGACAGCACCAAGAGTTGGCGATGACGTATTCGAGGACCGTGTGATGAAACGAGTACCGGTAAGACGATGGGGACAGCCTGAAGACTTTGCAGGAGTCGCAGTCTATCTGGCTAGTGACGCGTCTTCATATCAAACAGGTGAAGACTTCATCATCGACGGTGGGTATTCGCGATTCTAATTGATTGGTCCTAATACACGATCTGTATATACGTTGCTGTACAGTCCCAGCGGATCAAGCTCTTTCCTCGCCAGCTGAAACTCCTCCCATTTCGGATACAACGGGGCAAGCGTTTCAGCTGTCTGAAAGTGCATCTTTCCCCAATGTGGTCGGCCTCCATAGTCCCGCATTATCGTCTCAACAGGAACAAAATAAGGCTCAAAAGCCTCATGTTGACGCACGTGTATGGCAATCGACGCGGTATCTCTTCCGCTACACATACTTAAGGGGATGTCATCTGCTTGCGCCCAGCGAACCTCAATAGGCATGGAAATCTCTAATCCCGATTTTTCAACGAAATCTAATACCCGTTGCAGAGCTTCCCGTGCGAATTCGTGTGGAATGAAGTATTCCATTTCTATGAATTTGAGTTTCCGTTCAGAAGTGAACACAGAATATGATCGGTCTACGTAGTCTTCACGGGTGCCGCTTGGAAGAGAATTCCCGATGAGAGCTGCTAATCGTGGGGAAACCTTGTTTGCGGCGATCGCCAGTCGCCGTAAGTAGTTATAGGAAAATTCTTCCTCAAACCATTTTTGCCATTTCGAGAATTCCGTTACCGGGAGACTAGTCCGATTGTTCCTTTTGGTGAAAGCCTGATCCATGCCGGGTACACAAAAGTATTCGAAATGTTCATTATCAATAATGAACTGATCTTGTTGATCTAGTACTTCTTGAAACGGAAGCATCACTTCCTGAGCATGCAGATTGAATGCAGGTTCAAGTTGGAGAGTTACCGTCGATAACAGACCAGCAGCACCTACTCCGACCACTGCGGCCCGCAGCAAATCAGGACGCTCTACCATCGAACATTCAACGATTTCACCTTCACCTGTGATTACTCGGGCCGCAACTACTTGGGTAGCGAGACAGCCAAATGTTAGCCCCGTCCCGTGAGTACCTGTTGAAATCGCTCCCGCGACCGACTGGTAAGCAATGTCACCTAGATCAGACATAGCAAGTCCGTGGTCCCAGAGTTCAGGGCTTAAATGCTCCAGTTTTTTTCCAACCTGCACTGTCACCTGGTTTAGGTTTGGATCTACTGACAAAATTTTGTCATACTTCGACAGATCGATCAGATAGCCGTCAGTAAGTGCGGTACCAGTGAACGAGTGACCTGTGCCAACTGCCTTTACCTTTTGGTTCTCCTTGATTGCCTGACGCACTGAGTAGAGGAGTTCTTCCTCATTAATTGGCGTAAAAATCCCATCAGGCGAGCACGACTGGTTCTCAGCCCAATTCTTCCACTGATACTTATTCTCTACCATACTGAATATTTTGCTGAACCAACTCCATCTATTGATTAGGATAAACACTACTCGTGACCCGTGAAAGGATAAGCATGTTTGAACTTAATCCTATTATGGAATTCGTAATCGTAATGATCTGCATCGGGGGAGCTGCATTCGCACAATCTACGCTTGGATTCGGATACGCAGTCCTTCTTGTTCCTGTCCTCACATTGTTTCTCGATGCTCGGTCAGCGATAGCACTTACCCAATTGATTGGGCTAGCAGTGTCAGTAACGAGTTACGTCGAATACCGGCCACGTACCAAAATTCGTTCCGTTTATCTAATAGCGATAACCGCAGTCATAACGACCCCGCTAGGGGCCTGGGTATTATTGCAGGGTTCGGAGCAGTTGATTCTTATTTGTGTGGGTCTCGGAATTGGCATAACAGCACTGGGAAACTACCTAAGATCACAGATGTCAGACACACCACACGCGGAGTTCTGGGCGTTTCAAGTTACCGCTGGATTCTTCTCCGGCTTGCTCCGGGGCTCAGTTTCAATGCCTGGGCCTCCCGTTATCATCTATCAACATTGGATCGGGGGCGGAGCAGAAAATATCAGATCGAGAATGTTTGCCTACATGCTCGCAATGGCCATCCCTACGACCTTATTGCTGCTAATTATGGGAGTATTCACCGCGCAAACGCTGATATATGCAATTCCTGGGGTCGTAGCCGTGATCATCGGTAACTATATCTCGCAGCGAGTCCGACCCCACATGTCGGAAAGTCTGTTCAAATTCTGCTCCATGCTCCTTCTGGTAGTTTCCGCTTCTGCTTTGATCGTCAGAAGTATCACTCTCTGACTCACATAGTGCGCTAGACAAGAATTCGACCGACCCTTTTGTTCGCGACTAGCTCTGATACACTGCCTCAACAACTTCAGGAGAAGCGATAACATGAGTACTGGTTTCTTGTGGCATGAAAAATATATGTGGCATGACACGGGGAGTGGTGCCACTCCAGATGTCGAACCTGATGAACATTTTGAAAACGCGGATACAAAACGTCGGATGAAAAACCTTCTCGACTTGTCGGGTCTGACAGATCAACTTGTTCGACTCGACCCTCGTATGGCTACTGAGGACGAATTACGGCGATTTCACACGGATGACTACATCAACAGCATTCGCGAACTAAGTGACCATCTGGGAGGAATGGCCGGACCAGGTACGCCTTTCGGAAAAGGATCTTATGAAATCGCGAAACTTGCAGCCGGAGGCACGATAGTGGCTACGGAAGCAGTTCTTAGTGGACAAGTTAACAATTCATATGCCCTCGTCCGTCCTCCTGGCCATCACGCTGAACGTGATCTCGGAAGAGGTTTCTGCATATTCGGGAACGTAGCTCTAGCTGCTATGCATGCACAGGACATCTGGCAGATCGAACGGATAGCAACTATTGATTGGGATGTCCATCACGGGAATGGAACCCAGCAAGCGTTTTACGATGACCCCAATGTACTGACAATTTCCATTCATCAGGACGGACTTTTTCCAAAAGACTCGGGGACCGTCGAAGAACGTGGCGCCAATAATGGTCAAAATTACAATATCAATATTCCGTTACCTGCGGGCTCAGGCCATGGCGCCTATTCGGCTGCCATCGAGCGTGTCGTCGTCCCAGCCGTGCAATCCTTTCGACCGCAATTGATATTAGTTCCCTGTGGATTCGATGCCAGCGTATACGATCCACTAGGGAGAATGTTGCTCACGTCGGAATCGTATAGGGAACTTACTAAAATGCTTCTGGCTCTGGCTAATGCGACCTGTGATGGAAAAATTGTCTTCTCCCATGAAGGCGGCTACTCGAAACGATATGTGCCGTTCTGTGGGCTCGCCACAATCGAAGCACTCAGTGGGATACGAACTGAGATAACTGATCAGGCAGGACGTGACGATCTGCCGGGTCAGGAACTCGTACCTCATCAGGAGGCTATCATCAATGAGATAGCCCAAAGCCTGCCTTAACTAATTAAGTCGTAGGTGGTTGGTAATCAGGAATTTTCTCAGCGGCAGCATCCATCTCAGCGGCTGTGATTAGCGGGGTGACCCGCACTGCAACAGCTCCCGACGCGTTTACTGCTAGCGAAAGAGCAATAGCTGCATCGCTGTCACCATCACCGATCAAAACAATATCGTCGTCTCCAAAAGCGTAGTAAGCCGCCTCAATTGTCATCCCGAGAGACTCTGCAAGTGCAGTGACATATGAAATACGTCCTTGGAATCCCTGACTCGCTGCCGCCTCAAGTGCCTCCGGGCCGTACGAACCTGATATTAAAAATTTAGCCATACATACCTCCAATAAACTCTTACTTGGACTATAACAATACAAGTGCGAGCTAAACATTATGTAAAACAGTTAACCCAAATCAACTAAAATCGTCAGTCTCATCTATATTGACTGGCTCAAAGTGAATACTGCCATCTGATTCAGATAATTTACCAACGGTCAGTATGGGAAAGTGACCACCAGTGACCAGAGCATTTTTTTCGATTGCAACGTCGACAATACGCCTCCTCGATCTGGTTGTTTCGGCCGGATCCTGATCAACAGCTGGGACCCATTCATGATTAACGAGATGCTCTGGGTGATGTGCTGCATCACCTACTAAGAGTAAATGCTCACCCCCTGATGAAAGCAAGAATGAAGTATGACCAGGGGTGTGCCCCGGAGTTGGTATTGACGTGAGGAATGGCTCAATTAATTGTTCCCCTGAAAAAGTCTCGACTTTACCTCGCTCCACTATTGGATCGAAAACGTCTTCCAATATTCCCACGTAGTCCGGATGTGGCTGAACTGCACCTGAATTCCACCAAGCAATTTCCTCGTCAGATACGCGCCAAACGGCGTTCGGAAAGGTTGGAATTCTTTGTCCC
>CAXGQC010000082.1:0-5337 GCA_964011795.1 uncultured bacterium
CCTCCACCCACTCTGGTTGTCTTCATTCGACGTGATGCGGCTAAGTCAGCTGGCCCAAACGACATGCCCTGCATCCTGGGAGAAGCCAATGCGATATCGTCAACAGCAACTACTCCACCGCCGGTCTCGAGAATTGCATGAATCAAGATCGGTTCTCGGACCTGATGCTTCGCTTCGAGTTGAGCAAGCAGACGGTCAACATAGTGCACGTCGGCCACACCCAGAACTTTTGGAATCATAACTACGTCCAGTTGGTTACCTATGTTCGATACAAGTTCTATCAAGTCATCTAAAAACCAAGGTGAGTCCAACGCATTAACTCTGGTCCAACAACCCACCCCTGCATCCGCAAAATTGTTTTCTTGTACTACTTCGATGAAACCCTGCCTTGCAGCAATTTTTTCATCGGAAGCGACTGCATCTTCAAGATTTCCTAAAAGAACATCGACTTGATTAAGCATCTGAGGTACCCGAGCCCGCATTTTTTCATTTGCAGCATTCATGAAATGAATCATTCGAGACGGTTTCCAAGGAATACTACGAAGAGGCTCTGGGGCTCCTATAGCCAGTGGCGAAAAAAATTCTCTGGGGTTGTTTGCCATTGAAATTTCCTAACGATATGCATACATTGTCACTCACACACGCTAACCAACTAACTCTGAATGATCAATTAAACCCAGAACTGACAATTCAAACTATGACCGCATGATTCTTAGCCCGACGCTGTGTCCAGCCATGCCCATACAAAATCGCTCCAAGAAAAACGGCCACTGCCGCAACAATTAAGGAGTTAATGAGGCCTATTTTGAGGGCCGCAAACACAACCTCTTGTAGGGAGTCTGCAAACGGCGAACCACTAGGACCAAGCTGCCGCCACACAAATGCAAGCAACCCGAAACCAATCAGACTTGGCATTGACGCGATAAAAGTTGCCGCTGCAACTAATTTAAGGCGGAACCCGATACTAGTTGAGGCTAAGCTCAAAGCGAAAGTGACCGCAGCAATAGGTATCACAACGTCATTGACTTTGTTAAGCCAAATGTGAGTTGAATTGCCCCATAGTTTCCATATTCTCAAAAAGTTACCCGAATCGCTCAGCCAACTTGAACTCACTTTGGATGGGTTGGCTAAAACAGTTTCAGGTCCGTCATAGTAAATTCTTCGCGCGGCCTCTCTTCTCAGTAGTTCAGCCCAGTTATTGACGGAATCATCGCGAACAGTGGTAGCTTCCAGACCGTTAGTGAATGGCCAGCCTGTGGGGACAATATAACTCGTATCATCACTGTTTCGCACCAATTCCTTGAGTTCTTCCGCTTGCATCTCAAGCATCGGGGTGACACCAATTAGGCTCTCTATCGTGTGCTCAATAGCGGTAGTTGTTGGGCGCTCAGAAGTAATCCTCTCCAGCGTCACGGTGGTAATAGTTATACCAAGTGCGATAGTAAAACATAGAACTGCTATTTTTGATACGCAATCTAACGCCCATTCAAGAGCATTGGCTACTGGTCTTACTCTACTTATACCTGACAAACTTGACCTCATGTTTCCATAATTAGTCCTCGGTTATAGAGGCCTTACGGACGTATCGCGTACGGCGATATACGACCCATCTTTCTCACAGTCGTCCTTAAGTAGATTACCCTAAATGCCCATGATTAGAAGATCTGTTTCCAAGAGAAGTAGCATACTCACAATATGTGTCTTCCTTATTTCATGCGTCTCACTAATCGTTCTGCTGCAGGCTAGATATCAAAATAATCGATGGCAAATCGAACGCTTTCAAGCAGTTCAATTAACAAACTCGATTATCAGAGTTATTAAGTACGATGCGATCGCGAGTGAACTTCCCGAGACTGAACTTCAACAATATTTGGCTAAATCTTCCCGATCAGAGAAGAAGATTGAGGCGATGGTAGAAATACAACTGGAACAGCGGATTCAGCAAGCAATCAAAGATTTAAATCTAGGCATTTCCATCCCATTGATCGAGCAACCTTTTCCACCAGTGCTGCTTGAACTTGCTAAACCACCGAAGTACATGGTGTTGTCTCCCCGAGATCGAGTGGAGCACACAGGTGGATATCTGCTTAGAGAGGATCTTGCGCCAGAGCAGCTTCGATGGGAGGAACAAAAGGCAGAAGAAACAGGAGTAATGTCGGCCTACGGCGCAGGGATTTCTGGGATAGCAACATTTCCGTCTTTAATCTCCGACGGATTACCCTACAGACAGACAATCTTCACCGCGGCACATGAATGGGTTCATCACTACCTCATATTCTTTCCACTTGGACGGACCTATTTTTCGGACGGAAAAGTTCTTAACGAGACGGTCGCTGATCTGGTCGCTCTTGATATCACGAAGTCCGTCTTGGAGAAATATCCCGAACTGCATTCTGCTAATGAAATCGCGCCTCGCAACAAGCCAGACCCGACTGATCTGAAAAGTCTTCGGGGAGACGTAGATAGACTGCTTGCGGAAGGTAAAGTGCTGGAGGCAGAGAAACTAATGGACAAGATACAGGTTCGCTGGTGCAAAGAATATCAGTCCTGTCCCCGTAGGATTAATCAGGCTTATTTGGCTTGGATTGGACAATACGCCTATCGACCTGGATCGATCGATCCTGTGGGAGGCCAGATGCGAGACATCAGGTCCTTCACCGGGTCCACAGAGAAATTTCTGCGGTTCGTTAGGGACATCACGTCCCGCGAAGAATTATTAGCCCTACATTCCGAGCTAGTGGCAACAGAATAAGCAAACTCTCACCTGATCTTATTGTTTACAACAAATATCCGACTGCCGTTGGCAACGGGAACATCATTGGAATACAGTATTATCTGGAGAGTATAGATTCCGTCTTCAAGGTCTTTGCTGTCTAGAGGAATGACTACTCTACCTGATCCAAGATTGTCAACGAAGGTCTGCGAGTAAGCTCCGACAGTATCATTACCGGCACCGATCCGAGCCTCCAATTTCAAGGGAATAGCTCCGGACATTAATATCTGGAATTCTTTGAGTCCGCTCACGGTCTGGTAGTCTTCAAGGTCTATCCACCGGAAACCTTGATAAGCACCCGAGACCTGATTTTGAAGCGTTATAGGTATTTGATAATAAGATTCGGGCCTGAATTCGTGAGTGTGAAATTCGGTGAAACGTAAAATGTACTCGCCATCGGCGAATAATTCTGTCTCCCACTCGAATTTATGCTCCTGCGGAATCGGCTCCCGTAAAGTACTCAGAATACTCCAAGAGTCCTGTCCTACTTTTTGTAATTCGATTACACGGGTCACAACATCTGACCTAGTTTGATCTATCACTATTTGTGCCTGACCGGATAATATTTGATGTGGCACAGGATACTTGAGTTCGGTGGGCAGGGCTACACGCTCGGCACTGCCACTCTGCTCTTTAGAGTCGTTCGGAGCGGTCGAACCACTTGAAACATGAGATTCATATAGCACAGTTGGCTCGCTTACAAAATCTGACCAAGGAATAAAGTCCTGAACACCCTTAGAACTGGCCCATCCCCAAATACTCTCCCACTCAGAAATTTCATTCCACGGGAAGATCAGCTTTAAGTTCGAGCGTCTAAATTCCTCTGGAGTACTTTCCACCGCAAGTGAACCATTACGCCAGTCGACAATGACCATCTGCCACCATCCATCAATCGGAGATATATAGTTCTTACCAACTTCCCATCCAGCCACAGCAGGAGATTGCTTTATCTCATCGATGGTTGAATCTTCAAGTGACCCCAGATCATCAGGTGAGGTTAATTTTGGTACCGGAGTAGCAGTTACTAGTTTAGGTGGTTGTTCTGAAACCGATATTCTCGATATATTGTTTAAAATTTCCGTCGCATACAGAGATTTTTCCCTCAAGAAATCGGGACACTCAGGAGTAACTAGGCGACCAGAAGGCCAACACACCTCAACTTCCGATATGCCAGGTGGGCGTATGAATTCATCTGCGCGTAACGAAAATCTTTCGATCGAATTCAGCATCACTTGTTTCCATATTGGGAACGCGACTGTAGTGGAGTAGATATCTTTAATTATCGCGTTGTCAGAATTTCCCGCCCAAACTCCCACAACGATATTCGGAGAATATCCCATCGTCCAGGTTTCTCCAACTAAACGCCCCACTTCCTGACCGGGCATACTTTCTCTAGCGAAGGGCTCACTCGTTCCAGTTTTTGCGGCGGTTGGGTATCCTTCCAACACACGTAGTCTGTCGCACGTAGCGTAAACAAGACATTGATTATCACCATCAGCAAGAATCGAGGTTGTCAGCCAAGCATACTTCGCGTCCACTATTCGTTTTTCCTCAAATTGGTTATTGAGTAAGCGAGTTTCACCACTAAAGTCAGTGACTTTGAGAAGAGATATTGGCTCTATGTCACGACTACGCTCATCGACAGATGCCTCGTCAAGCACGAACTGACCGCGCATAATTCCATTATTTGCGAGCACGCTATAGCCAATAACATGGTCAAATAAAGTAATGTCACTTCCACCGGTGATCAAAGCCGGCCCGTAACCCTGTGGGTTGTCTAGAGTTGTATAACCCATGCCCCTGAGAACTTGCAGAAGATCAGGGACTCCAGCAAACAATGCCATTTTTATCGCACTAACATTGAGTGAATTACCAAGAGACTCAGCTGCAGCCAGTGGGCCTACCCAATAGTCCAGCGGATCAACGGGACGCCACTCAGTTTCCGTCTCCTTATCCATGAGCACGAGGGGCGTGTCTAACACAGCAATCCGTGTACCCCATCCCTTCATAAATGCAGCCATATAACCGAAAGGCTTTAGCGTCGAGCCCGGTGAGTTTAGGGAAATAATATTATCGTTACGTCCCTCAATATCGTCTCGGAAATAATCCCGAGAGCCAACATAAGTGAGTATCTGGCCAGTTTTTGGGTCCAACACCATTACCGCACCATTGAATAGTCCGGCTTCTTCACCTTTTTCCCTAATCGTGCTGTCGACAATTCTCTCTGTATTTTTCTGAAGTGATAGATCAAGTGTCGTTGTTACTTCTAATCCATCGTTATAAATAGCGAATGTTCCGAAACGAGCAACAAGCTCCTCCGTAACTCTACCCAACACAAAATGAGGAGCTTCAATGTCAAATTCTACGGTCTTGAAATTCAGTGGAGCTTTCAAGGTGGCATCCGCTTGTGCTTCGGTAATAACTCCTCGTCTGACCATCAGATTCAGGACCGTTCTTTGGCGGAATTTTGCTGGCGAACCCCAGACAAGTTGACCTGTACTGGGATCAAAATTAATTGGTGAGAAAGGATCATATTTTGCTGGAGATTGTGGGATTCCTGCTAA
>CAXGQC010000083.1:0-5243 GCA_964011795.1 uncultured bacterium
GTCTCTTGATGCTGAGGGGAGTTTACGACTAGGATTTGTCAATACTTTGAATAAGTGAAGTAGCGATAGGGTCACACATGAGCATTGCCAATGAGCTAAAAGCAATATGGTCCGAGTACGATCTGGACGAACTCGCTTCGGAGGGCGCTAAGTTTCTGTCGAGAGGTTCTGCGACTGATTGGGGCCTTCCCGCGGATTTGGAACCCCGAGTGCCGCCGATCACCCTCGGTGGCGGAATTCCTGATCCTGTATCTCTGCCAAGAGACGAGCTTATTCAGTCAATGTCTCGATCGATTGATGTTGAAAGTGACGAACCACTTCGCTACGGGGGCGGCATCGGGTACGAACACCTAAGGGATGAAATGGCCAGGAGATTCAACCGTGAACGAGGCTCTAACGTTACCGCTGACCACTTTTTGCTAACGAACGGGAGTGCCGGAGCCATCGACCTAGTATGCCGGGCCTACTTGTCCCCGGGCGATACGGTCATTACCGAGCGCCCGACGTTTTCTGGTTCGGTTCGTACCTTCAAAGGACACCAAGCTAATGTAGTCACCGTCCCGATAGACGGTGAAGGGATGCGCACTGATTTGCTCGAGGACAGAATACAGGAAGCTGAAAAGAGTGGTGTCCGTGTAAAACTAATCTATACAATTGCAACTTTCCATAATCCCGCTGGGATTACGATGTCTGAGGACCGTAGGAACGAATTACTGAGGATTGCGGCGAAGCACCAAATTTTGATTGTGGATGATGAGGCGTATAGTGAGCTGCGGTTTCCAGAAACAAGCTTACCTAAGGATTTGTCCACTATGTCTGAGTGCCATGGAGTGATATCGGTAGGGACATTCTCCAAAATCATTGCAACAGGATTGAGGGTGGGTTGGATTCACGGCGATCCGAGAGTTCTGGATCATGTTTTACGGATGAGATTCGACATGGGAAATTCTCCACTCTTGCACTATATGCTTGCGGATTTCATGTCATCTGGTGAACTTGATCGCCACATCGAGGCGATGCGGGGTCTTTACCGAGACAAGTGCAGGGCTTTAGCTAATGGCCTACGAACCTATTGTGAGCCCTATATAACTTTCAAAGAGCCCGAAGGCGGGTTCTTCATGTGGGTGAATTTACGAGACGGACTAGATCCGCAAAGTGTCCAGGCTGCGGCTGTTGAGGAGGGCCTGATCGCACCTGCGGGCTATGCGTTTTTTCCTAATCAGGATGAAATGGACACTCAGAATATTCGACTGGCATATTCGTGGGCGCGGCTTGAAGATCTGGAAGAAGCTTCGAAACGGTTAGGCCGTGCATGTGAGCGGGTTGCCACGGGTGAATTCACTCTGGCGTCTTAATTACTGAATAGCTAGGAAAGGGTTTGGAGCAGAGACTCAAACTCTTTCCAGTCGTCCACTGATCTTACGTGGTCTGCCATCTTGGTTGACGCACCACTGCCGCCAGCAATGCTGGTAGGCATCCATCCGCCTGCTATGAGAACGGGTACGGTGGCAATGTCTGGAGTAAAGGTGTTGATTTGTGCCAGCATGTCGTCGAGGTGAGCGGTTAGCTCCAGCTCACGCGCGATAGGGCCCTTATCTTCTCTGTTGGTCGGATAGATATTCGCGGTCAGGCCACGAGAGTTTAGCCATTGGTCGATGAAGAGAACCTCGCGGTCATAACGTGCTGTCAAGATGATTATCTCGTGATTATGAGCGATTAATCGTTGGAGCACACCTACGGAATCAGGTCGAGGCTCAAGTTGTAACGAAAGATCTGTTTCTAATATTTCTGTCACGAGTGCTTGGCTGTTGTCTTCGCCAATAGTTGAGGCGAGCGTCTCGCCCTTGTTGAGCTCTTTGCCGAAACGCTCCTGCACGAGCTTTCCTAACAACCCTCGATAGTCGTTTAGTGTGTCGTCGAAATCAATACCAATTCTCATTGAGTTTCCTGTACCTTGTGCCGCATCTGATGTTTCCTACTATATATCGAGGTTGCTGCAAGCTATAGTGGTGCACCAGCGCTACTTTTGCTTCTCAAGAGGCAGGCTGCAGTAGCTGGAGAGTATTCATGTCGGGATCCTGAAATGTTGCAATCCAGCCGCCCCAGGATTCCTGCTCTGGTTCTCTAGTGAACACAACCCCTCGGGTTTTGAGGTCATTCGATACAGACCATATATCCGTTACATAAAAATTGACCATTACCCGGTTGGGATCTTGATTCGACCCAGCGATTTCAGAATGAACGGTTACTGTTAGTCGGATGTCGGACGGCGAATCGCCCCATGCGAAATTAATAAATTGCTCACGACTGTGCAGCGGCTGTAGGTTCAGTTTGCGGGTGTAAAAATCGCGCATAGCATTGAATTTCGACACCGAGGTCCAAAGAATAACCCCTGCTAAGCCAGTGAAATGGTCGGCATTCTGTTGATTTTGCATCAGGCCAGCAATCATCACCCTCGTGCAGCAATAAACTCGACAAGCGATCTGACTGGAGTGCCGTTGCTACCTTTTACTTTAATCCCACGGTCGCTATTTGCAGCCATGACCCCAGCGATGTCTAGGTGGGCCCACGGAACATCACCAACAAAGGCCTCTATGAACTTAGCAGCAGTGATGGATCCCGCAAGCCGGCCACCAGTATTCTTGATATCAGCCACGTCGCTTTTGATTTGCTTGCCGTAATAATCATCGATCGGCATCCTCCAGAGCAGTTCGTTAGTCTTCGCTGATGCTTGCTGCAACTGTCTAAATAGCGCATCTTGATTTGAAAACACACCTATCCTGTAGTCACCCAGAGCAACCCCCATAGCGCCGGTCAGAGTAGCCACATCGATTATTGCAGAAGGCTTCCCTAGCGATCGTGCATATGCGATTCCATCTGCCAGAACTAATCGTCCCTCTGCGTCCGTGTTGATGACCTCAATAGACTGGCCATCCATTGCGTAAACAACGTCACCAGGCTTTGTAGCTGATCCGCCCGGCATATTTTCTGTGCAAGGCGCAATCGCAAGGACATTTGCTTCGAGGCCGAGTTCGGCTACAGCACCAATCGTTGCAATTACTGTGGCTGCGCCGGTCATATCGTATTTCATGGCCTCCATTCCTCCTGGAGGTTTCAACGATATTCCGCCAGTGTCGAAAGTGATGCCTTTGCCGACAAGGGCAACGTTGGCTCTGCGTCCTCCGTTTTTGTACCGCATGACGATGAACTTAGGCGGTTGATGAGAGCCGCTCGCGACTGACAAATATGAACCCATGCCTAGTCGCTGGGCATCAGACTTTTCGAGAATTTCAATTTCAAACCCTTTTGTATCCGCCAGCTCCCGTGCTTTCTCCGCGATGATAGTGGGGGTCATAAGATTTGCTGGAGTATTGGCGAGATCTCGGGCAAAATTCGTAGCACTCCCCATCGCCATGCCTTTCGCATGAGCATTCTCAATGGCTCTGGCCGCCCTTCGTCCACCAAGTGCAAGAGTCACTTGGCCAAGAGAATACTTCGGGATGTCCTTTTTATCCGTATGATGTTTGTCGAATCGATACAGCCCCAAAACCAAGGCTTCTGTAACTGTCTGAGTTGCCAACTCAGCACTGCCGATTGCATTGGTGAGTGGCTCCATAGCAATAAGTACACTCTTTGCATCACGAGATCTAAGCTGACGCGACAGAGTCGCGAAAATTTCTCTGACGGCATTGGCTCCTGAGATTCCTTTATCAACTGAACCTATTCCTACCACCGCAATTCTGCCGAATGCTGATGTCGTGGAAGGTAACCAAGTTAACTCGCCGGACTGACCTGTTATTGTTCGACTCTGTGAGAGGGCCTGGAAAGCTCCACGAGTGAGCCTGTCTACGTCCTGCAAGAAGTCACTCTTCCCCCTGTCTCCTTCTCGGATCGGGACGAGGAGGGTATCTGCCGACAAATCTAAGGCCGGCTGATTTTTGATTTCGATTGATTTTTGCGGTGTTGACATGGGTGCGATCCTTTAGCTCCAGAGGCATCTAGTATTAGAGAAATGTTGTGCTCAACAGTTTAGCTTGTCAAAAGCGTAATGCCATGGTTGTGGAATCATGGGTGCGTACGGATCGGAGTAGGGCGTTGACAGTGAGAGTGATGTTAGATGCTGACGCAGCCGCTTGTGTGAGTAGTGAGACTTTGTCTGAAGCAGATATTCTGATCTTCCCCGAGGAGGAACTGAGAGATGGGGCACGAGCAACCGCGGATGTACTCACAGTCCCGTATTTGTTCTCACGAGCCGGGCAATATGCGGAGGATGTTGTAGGTAGGGGACTTTCTAGTCTGACAGATCAACTAGGTGGGGATACCACTGACATAGTATGGATACGCTGCGCGGAAAGCATGCCTCCAGCTTCTCAGTCGACTACTGGAGAGGATCCGGTGTTCGATGAAGTAAGAGAGTTTCTTGAGACCCACGACCTAAAATTACGAGTGGCTGAAGGAGCGCAGTCTGGCGCACCTATGATCGCAGCTGGATGGCAGGCGTTGGCTGTGGCCAACGCTATAAGAGCTGATGTTGGCGAGGCAGATTTACCGGAACTTATGAATAAAGTATGGCCTAATTCTAATTGTTGTGGCCAGGTAGTGGGATTGTTTGAGGACCTGTCGTTGGCTGAGCGTCATGGATATGGACCCTTCGTGTACCGGCGGTTCGTAGCTATGGTCGGTAGAGAAGATTTTGAGCTATTCGACCCTCCCGAACCCCTGCCCAAGAGACCTGCTCTTTTAAGGCAACTGAGGACAATTTTGGAGGAAGCTTTACAAGCTGAGCATGATCACGAGAGATTCGAGATCACTTTTGCATATGCTGGCTCGGGGGAAGCCGCTGGGGCTTTGGCTCAGTACATAAAGTCATCTGGTTTGAAACCAATCCACAGCATAAGTGTGGTCCCGATGACTCTACATGCTGCCGCGCGGTACGGGCCGGATTCAATTATTGTCGGCTGGAATTGCTCTTAGCGAATGTAAAAAAGCTAATACCACTCTGCTTCGATAACCCTACCGGCATGAGCCGCCAATGTGGTGAGGATGATTTCATCAATGTGATTAAAATCTCTTTTTCCGTGCCGATCGGTAGCATAAAGTGCCCCGCGCACCCCACCCCTTACCCAAATAGCCACACCGAGTAGGCTGGTCATTTCGGGATGATTGCCAGGGAATCCGAACGCCTTCGCATGCTTCTCTAAGTCATCTAAATAAACCGGTTTTCCGTCCTGACGAAGGGATCC
>CAXGQC010000084.1:0-5075 GCA_964011795.1 uncultured bacterium
GTCCAGAGTGTCATTCGAGATTTTGCTCCGAAATGGGCCCGCTGGGATACACCGGTGGTCGTTAATATTATGGGTGAGAATTTCCAGGAATATTTGCAACTGGCCGAGGAACTAGAGGATGTAGCCGGAATTTCCGCGCTGGAAGTTAATATTTCGTGTCCCAACGTGGAAGCTGGTGGACTAGAATTTGGTCAGGATCCTGAACTCGCTGAGGAATTGATACGAGCGATTTGTAAAGTTTCTTCATTTCCCATCCTCGTCAAACTCACGCCTTCGGTTGCAGATCCTAGGCCTATAGCCTATGCCGTTGAGAAGGCCGGAGCGGATGCTCTGACTATTTTTAATACTATTCCCGGGATGGCTATTGATGTGGAGAGGCGCAAACCCTTTTTAGGAGCCAAATTTGGAGGGCTATCCGGACCCGCAATCAAACCAGTGGCTCTCCGACACGTATTTTTAGTGGCATCGGAGACTGACATGCCAATAGTTGCTTCTGGAGGAATTGTTTCGGGGATAGACGTGGTCGAGTTTATTATGGCTGGAGCTGTGGCGGCGCAGGTTGGTACAGCAACATTTGTTCAACCGAATGCCGCTTGGAGAATATTGAATGAGCTCGAGAAGTGGATGGTTGAGAACGCTCAGAACGCGATCAGTGACATACATCGGGCTGCACTGGACTAGGTAGCTATTGCGCTCGTGACTGAACGCCGCTAGTTTTCAAGAGTATTTAAATTAATCGGGGCGTAGCTCAGTCTGGCAGAGCGCTGCTTTTGGGAAGCAGAGGCCCTCGGTTCGAATCCGAGCGCCCCGACCATTTTCATACTAAAGAACTATAAAATTCGAGAGGTTGAGTATGGGTCCTGGAGTTCCACCCTATGTTCTTGGTGCTCGAATTATTTCAATTTTGGGGATGTCTCTGTCTCTGTCACTAGGACTACTCTTTTTAATCGGTGGCTGGTGGCTCATATGCGGCATTGCGTTTGCGGCTTTTGTGCCATCATTTGGTCTGTTGGCGATAGTTGAGCGCTACGCACAAAGAGCCGGATACTCTCCGGCTCTTGATGAAAACGTAGATGAGTTAACGTAATTCAGGGTGTTTTAATCCTGTACCGGTATTGAATAACACCACATCTTCATCACTGTAGATTTCCGACTGAAGCATCAACTGGTCTAAGGCAGCAAATGTGGCTGCTCCTTCAGGGCATGCATCGATTCCTTCTACACGAGACATCGTTTTCATAGCTAATTTGATATGTTCATCATCGACCTCCACTGCGCCACCTCCACTATCTTTCAATGCAGCGAGGATCAAGTCGTCAGCGAAAGGTGTGGGAATTCGAATACCGGGCGCTATAGTATTTGCGTTCTGCCAGGCGGTGGCTCGATCTTGATTTGTCTTGAAGGCATGAACTATCGGGGCACATCCTGTGGACTGGACGGCATACATCCTTGGTAATGATCCCTCATAAAGTCCCATTTCAATAAGCTCCTGAAACGCCTTCCACATCCCGATTAAGCCGGTACCACCTCCAGTGGGATAGAGAATTGCGTCGGGTAGTTTGCCTCCGAACTGTTCCCACAGTTCATAACCCATCGTTTTCTTTCCTTCAACTCGGTAAGGCTCCTTGAGAGTCGATAGATCAAACCAATTCTCCTCTTCAGCCCCTTTCCTTATTATTTTGGCGGCATCGCCAATAAGTCCGTCAACCGTATACAGATGCGCCCCATATGCTTTTACTTCATCCATCATGGTTTGTGGTGTGTCAGCAGGCATCGCTACATGGCAATCCATTCCCGCTCGTGCGGCATAAGCTGCTGCGGCCGCGCCAGCATTCCCCGCAGTAGGCAGAGCAGCCGCTGAAGCGTCGAGGCTATTTAAGACCGATATGGCCATGCACAAACCACGTGCTTTGAAGCTTCCGGTCGGGTTAGATGATTCATCTTTGACCCACAGGTGAAAAGGTGTATCTGAAGAACCCTGCGCAATTGCACCTAAGCGATCTGTTGGGAGCAGTGGAGTAAGTCCTTCGCCTAATGTAATAGCCTGGGATGGGTCAACTAAAAGGACTTCTCCATACCGCCACATGGAGTCAGATCGATTCTTTAGAGTTTCAAGTGAGAGGCTCGATTGCGCTGCATTCAGATCATAATTTGCAATAAGCGGTCGACCACAATCCTCATCACGGCATACAGTTTGCAACGCATCGCCAGAGTAATATTTGTGGCAACGAGAACACTCGTAGCCCGTGAAGTGGGACTTGATTTCGTCTATCATGTTTATTTTTTAGTCTACTTTTGGCTTTTTGTTACTATTCCGAAGTCGAAAAAATACTACTATCAGTAGTACACCGGCTATTCCGAACCATGTTAAGGCGTACTCAAGATGTGGGGTGGTATTTATGAAAGGTGTGAACCCATTTTTTAGTAGTTTTGATCGAGAGGTAAAATCACCGTCGAGACTACCTTCAGTGATGGTCCAGTTCAGCAATTGCGTACTTGGGAATTCAGTTGTCATCGATAGAGGAGAGAATTTCGTCCAGAGCCCGTCTTTGGTCTTATTTGCCGTGATTTGAGAACGATTGATTGCCAATCCCTTCACACTTTCTGAGCCGACAAATAATTCATCAATATCAGCTAAGACGAGATCTTTGTGGACCTCACGGCTCCACCCAAGATTTACTAACACTGCGTGACCCTCGGATATACGAAGGGCTTTGACATATTCCAGGCCGCGTACACCTGCTCGAGCCCGGTTTCCTAAAATCAACGTGGGATCTAACCAATCGCCGGAGGCTTCTACTCTCTTCCAATCGATATTATCTAGATTTGACTTGTATTCTTGAGTTATAAGAAGTCGCGGTTCAGAGAGACCAAGGTTTCGATCATTGACCAGATCTGTTTTCCAGTCGAGCCGATACAGTTGCCACGTGCCAAGCCCACAGAGTGTGCTGACCGCCATTACGATCAAAAGAAGCAGTCCGAGTGACCTCATCCTGGCGCTCACCGGACCAAATATGCTATTGGACTCCTGAAGTGGTTTGCCTTTGTACTACCACTGGACAGGTCAGGAATTATCCTGTCCGTAGGTCGAGGGTCCTTCATTTCCAGATGATCCTGGAAGTGAACGGTCCCTATGCTGGGTGGCCGATTCATAAGCCCCTCTGAAGTCACGGAATGGTCCATCTCTCCATTCTAGCGCAGCCTTGAGGCCATCTTCACTGCTACGTCTTCCGAATTCTCCTGCCGCTGGTCGATAGGTTGAAAGTGCCTGGATATCAAAGCCTGATGCAAGTCCCGTTCGGATCCCCATAATTTCATACTGACGGTTTACCGCTCTCTTGGAATACATCAGCATATCGTTGTCGATAAACGCCATTCTGGAAGCGAATTTGTCAACGAATTCATCTAATTGGTCTTGTGGAATTGAGTAATTTGCCCACCCTAGGTCTACCATCTCCTCAGCAGAATATGAGTCTCCAATGTATGCAAATTCCCGCGCCTTCGCCATAGGCATATGCCAAGGTGTCCACATCATGTCCATAGTTGTCATTGCTCGTACGGGTGGATATCCAACTTGAGTTCCGTCTGCAAGTATTCTGAAGTCACAGACTGAGGCGAGTTCAGTGCCCCCGGCTAAGCAGTAGCCGTGGATTTTTGCCACTACTGGTTTGGAGAGCTCCCAAATAAACCAGTTGTTCATTGTGACGTGTCTTGCCCACTCTTGTGGCCCAGGGTGTGTAGTACCAGTATCGGGCAACAGTGATCGTGGGTGCACATAGTCATTATCGTCTCCCGCCGCTCTCGCAGGCGTTAAATCATACCCCGCAGAGAAAGCCCGTCCCGCCCCTGAGAGCACGATTACGCCCACGTCTGACTCTGATTCAGCCCACTTCATTGCGTGGATGAGTTCCGCCCTCAAATTATTCGAGAGTGCGTTCAATTTTTCAGGTCTATTGAGAGTGATATTGGCTATGCGATCTTTGACTTCATAGGTAATATCGGTGTATTCAGGTATTTCTGACGTCATAGTATGGCATCCTTACATTTCATATTTTGGTGACTATCGAATTTGTGGTTGGAGTGTAACTCTATTTTGTGTTCATGCCAAAACGCTATTCGATATTTTGTCGATATTCACGGATTGGCCGATTGATTAGCCCGATGATAGCTGTCGCCAGAAGTGCGAGGGCACCACCAAGATACATAGTCGTATCTACCCCAAGCCTTTCGGAAAAGAAACCAATCCATAGTATTCCAAGATTATTTGCAGTCTGTGCGGCCAACACCATAAAAGCGAATGCACGCCCGCGCATGTGATCAGGAGTAGTCAGTTGAACCGTAGTTTGTCTGGCGACAACCGTAATTGAATCGGCTGCAGCAAGGAGCCCAACGAACAGAGCACCCATCCAAAGCCACTGGGCAGCACCTAGCCCAATGAGGAGTACCGCGTACACAAAAGTTGCCACAAGCACTAGCCAACCCTTTGCTCGGATTTTGGCTAGAGACAACGCAAATACCGAACCGAGTAATGCTCCTAAGGAACTTGACCAGCCAAGCATACCCGTGGCAAATGCGCCTCCGGCAAACAGTCCGACTGCTAGTACGGGCAGAATTTCACGGTAAAACGATACAACTGTTATTCCCCAATCAAGCGCAAAAAGTCCCGGTAGGATCGGATGTTTGCGGACATAATGGAAACCCTCAATGGTTGAACGGATAACTGATTCATCGCCCTGGGTTTCGACTTTGCCACTTGCTTTTATAAGCAGCGGGAGGATCATAGAGACTCCAGCCATACCAGTGGCAAGCAAGAATGAGGTGTTCACGTCTGCGAATATAGCCATCACCATGAACAAAAGGCTTCCTGCAATCCACCCAGCGTTCTGTGCCGCAACGTCGACAGTTACAGCGATACCCAGATATTGTTTTGGCACTACTCGAGGCGTCAGTGATGCCCGAGCCGGTGAAGCTAGGGCCCAGGAACCGGAAAGGAATGCCACTCCAAGATATAAGTGCCACGGTCTCAGAGCATCTGTAGAGTTTGCAACGAAAATTATCGCTAGAGCGGCGAAGGT
>CAXGQC010000085.1:0-5023 GCA_964011795.1 uncultured bacterium
TGGACCTGATCAACGAAGCATATAACCACTCCTGTGGCCCCTGCCCTGGCAGTCCGACCTGATCTATGGACATACGTTTTACTATCCTGGGGGGGGTCAAAATGAAGGACACACTCTATCCCGTCCACATGAATTCCACGTGCAGCAACGTCTGTTGCGACCAAGGCCTGGATTTTCCCTTCACTGAATTCAGTGAGCGCTCGTCGTCGCTGATGCTGACTGCGATCACCATGAATAGCCGCAGCTGAAGTTCCCAGTTTCTTTAACTGCCGCACCGCACGGTCAGCGCCATGCTTTGTCCTAGTGAAAATAATTGTGCGTCCATATCGCTCAATAATATTTACAGTGATTGGAATACGATTTGGGCGATCAACACTCCAAAAATTGTGCTCCATCGAGTGAATATCCGGCTGATCCGATCCAAATTCATGCCTGACTGGATTAACCTGGTAGTCCCGTGTAAGAACTGCCACTTCGCCGTCCAAGGTGGCCGAAAACAAGATCGTCTGGCGCTTCTCTGGAGTTTGATCTAAGAGCTTCCGGACCTGCGGCAGAAATCCCATATCAGCCATTCTATCGGCCTCGTCGATGACTACTCTATTAACTTTCTCTAAAGTCAAAGCTTTCTGTTCTAACAGATCATTTAGTCTTCCAGGACAAGCAACAATAATGTCGACGCCTTTGGAGAGCCGATCAATTTGTCGACGCATATTCACCCCACCATAGATGGATAGAATACTTTTTCCCATTCTCCGAGCTAGAGGCCTCAGAGCTACAGTGATTTGCTCTGCTAACTCTCTAGTGGGAGCGAGTATTAGTGAACGAGGTTCATTGGGGTAGCCCTTCGGAGTCATTATGACCAAAGGAATTCCGAAGGCTATCGTCTTCCCAGAACCTGTAGGTGCTCGACCGCAGATATCTCTATTTGCAAGCGTATCCGGAATAGTACTGGACTGGATTGCAAAAGGACTCTCAATCCCTTGCTGTTTTAAAGTCTCGACCAGTACATCCGGCACACCGATATCCAAAAAATTTTTTGCCACTAGAACGTACTTTCAGGGAATCCGTGGCCGATATTCACGGGTCATTTGATTACATGATGACGGCTCACTAATAGACACTCTAATCCCAGAGTATTTTATGAGCTAACGATCGACCGCCGATATGCCCTCTTATTCATTATTTGGGGTTTACTTAGGTCGCACAGCAAAACAGAGGCGCGCCTGTCTCATAAATGGCAGTCGCGCCGTCACTATAGAGGCTTGTAAGAGCACCTACCTCAATCGAACCCGATAGATACAAATAACCAGCGCCAGCAATAACTGCAGTAACGAATAGTATTTTCTTTAGCCCCATGAAACAAGCATAACAATTATTTCCAGCAGTAGCTTATGTGGTCCTGGGTTTCTCAGATGAATAGTTATAGAGCGAGAAGAAAATAAGCAAAACCCAGAGAGCGTCAGCAAGACTTAAGTGGATTATTTGTGTCTCGACGGGAGTCAAAAGTGCGATATTTAATATGCCCACGATGATTTGAAGGAAAAGAATACCAAAAATACCAAAGCCTAGACCAGAGTATGTGACCTTAGGGTCTTCCATGACCATATAGATCGATCCAACAATCAAAAAAGCACCAATAATTGCTACCAAAGGGTGCACAGCTCTGACTGAAACAAGAAGTTGAGCTATTGGTGTTTCTTCGACGACGACTTGATCCGAGAAATAAAGAGTGTCTGCAAGCGAATTGATCGTGCCAGTGATCGTTATGACCATCACTATACCGATCGCGGCAATTAAAAAACGCCCCCTCGAATATTCCTTAGATATGCTTCTATTCTCTGATTCCGATGCCCAAAACAATATTAGAACCAAAGAAGCAAGAAGTATTAACGTGTTGACCACATGTAGACTATCCACAATCACTCTGCCCCACGAAGCGTCGTCTTCAACCCAGCCAAAAAAGACCAGTGCTGCCCCTATAAAAATTTCCAGAAGTAAGACAAACGATGAAAATAACACACTCCGCCAGACCAAATGACGTCGACCAAACAGCAAATAGCTCCACGCTAGTAGCCCAAGGTAACCCACGCTGAGAACACTCGTGAGAGCACGATGTATGAACTCAATTGCGGTGTGAATATTTTCGATAGCTGGGACCAATGAGCCCTCACATTTGGGCCAGCTATCCCCACACCCAGCACCTGACTCCGTCGACTGCACTATATCGCCGCTTATAATCACGGCCACCGTGAATATAAGCAGTCCCCACACATACGAACGGAAATAAGTCAGATGTGTCATCAAATTAGACTCTCGATATTAGCCCTTACTATTAAGACTAAAGTGGTATGACCTTAGTGGGGCTGCCAATCGATTTTTTTGCCTACGCTCTGTATTAAGACTAGAGCGCAAGTGCCGTCGAGTAATCAGGAATACCTTCCCAGCGTCCTGGATCACCACCCCGCATTCGAGCAATGGTCTTGATCACTTCCGGATTCGCAAGCCCATGTGGAGCCTGACCAGTCAGTACACGGCTCACATTTTCTGCCTGCTTCCGACTTGATTCCGCTATGAAAAGTTCGGAACTTGCCGCCACATGCGGTGTGACAATGAGATTATCAAGTGTCAGCAAGGGATCCTCTGAGTCGATCGGCTCTTGCTCTGTCACATCCAATCCAGCGGCTGAGATCTGTCCGGCGGTTAGAGCGTCATACAATGCCTCCGGATCCACTAACGGACCTCTAGCACAGTTAATAAGAATTGCAGAATCTTTCATCGACTTGAATTGGTCATAACTAAACATGTGGTGTGTCTCGTCTGTAGCAGGAGCATGGATTGTTATGAAATCCGATAATCGAAGGAGTTCATCGAGATCTACAAGTTCTACGCCATGAAGATCCGCAGTTGTCTGATCAACATATGGGTCATAAGCAATAACTCGAAACGGACCAAAACCACGTATTCTCGAGGCAAATCCCTTGCCAATATTTCCGAATCCAACAATGCCAACTGTGCTACCAGCTATACGCTTTGGTATAGGTATGAATTGGCGAGCAGTGCTCCATTTGCCAGCCTTCACAGCCGTATCAAATTCACGAATCAAACGAGTTAGGGCAAGTAACTGCGCCATAGCGTGGTCAGCTACCTCAGACGTGTTTACTCCTGGTGTATTACAAGCCAAGATACCCAGCCGTGTTGCAGCATCGAGGTCAATCGAGTCGACACCGACTCCCATTCGACTGAGTACCTTAATTTTGGGGCAAGCTTCGAGGACATCAGAATCAGTTAGTGGAAGCGTTCCGATCAAAGCACCATCCATGTCACTTAGTAACTCTATATAGTGTTCTCTCGTAGTGGTGGCTGTGACCAGTTCCTCCGTCAATTCGATACCTGCGTTATCAAACATACTCGTATCCGCGAGTGGACGTCCGCCATTAAACACTTTCAAAGCCATACTTTTCACCTCATCAATAAAGATCTTCATTCACTATCTCAGGCATTGTATCTGGGTAATCGCCAAACGGCTGACGCAATTTATGACTGGGTGAAATTCAGATTATTACATGCCTCACACACGTCCTCAGGTACCAAGCCCATCTTCATAAGTAGTGCAAACATCCTGCAGCCGGCACAGAATCCCACTATCGATTCGGCCGCGGCGAACACAGCGAGAACGATATACAGAATTCTTGATATATCTGATTGCTCAGTAAGTATGAATATCAGGGCCAGCCCCGAAACCATCAAACCTACCGCCTGGGCGAAACGCTTCGGAGGACCAGCGACCGGCTTATCTCGTTTAATAATCAAAGGTACAACTAATTTAGTCGCAATTTGCCCAATTGGGCTTAGAGTGGGACCAGCGAGTACCCGAGCCAAAAATCCGTAGAATAAAAACACAGCAACAGGCAGTGACATCGTGAACGCAAGCAAAATGGATAACAGCAGGACACAACCGGCCACTACACGGGCAGCATACTCGTTTACCGGATGAGGAAAAGAAAATATCGACCCAAACATGCAATCAACCTCTAATACATTAGTTAGTTAGGTAATTATATCAAGTTTATCAGTCGAGGCATCAGATAAAAATTATTCACGAACACGGTGGCCTAAAACTAAACCTAGGAAATACGGCTACCCTAATCAAATATAGATAGCCCGAGGTGAACAAATGAGTACGAACACAGCAATCATTGATCATGTTGTTATAAATGTCCGCAGCGAGATGGACACGGCGGTTGAAGTATTCCGGAACTTAGGATTCACCATGACCCCAAGGGGTTTTCATACCCTCGGATCAATCAACCATCTCGCCATGTTTAACGATAACTATCTTGAATTACTAGGTGTTCCTAGTGACCAGAGTTCTTCCAGGTCAGACCTGCAAGAATCGATATCTGGTATCAATGGACTGGTTCTGAAAACTAATAATGCTGACGAGACATTTGAACACTTTAAAGCCATAGGTGTTGAGGCGGAGCCGCCCAAAGCTTTCAGCAGGCCGGTGGACATCGACGGTATCACTCAGCATGCTAAGTTCCGAACCGTCACTGCCCGCGACGATGCATTCCCAGCCGGCCGAGTGTACTACTGCGAGCATGCCACACCAGATCTGGTATGGCGCCCTGAATGGCTGCAACACGAAAATACAATGTCTTCTGTGTACGAGATGGTTGTGGTGGACACAGATCCGGAGTCAGCTTTTGAGGCCTATCACGATTTACTAGGAGGAACCGCTGGTCAGGAGTCCGATAATTCACGGTATCTTGATTTAGGAAACTGTCGGGTATCGGTTTTATCAGACGAGCAGTACAGAAACAGAACAGGGACACTTGCTTCGGAACTTGGGGATAGGGATTCGATGTTTGGAGCTCTCGTATTCACGTGCGAAAACCTATCGAAGCTAACAAACTTTCTCCGGACATCCACAAGCGGCATCGAGATCCGGGAAAGCGCCGACCAAATATCAATTCGACTCCACCAATTTGACACGCTCCTTGAAATACGAAGCACCTAGTGG
>CAXGQC010000086.1:0-4992 GCA_964011795.1 uncultured bacterium
GGTACGTTTCCGAACTGCGGATTTGAAATTTGGTGAGTAGGCTTCCTGACCAGCCTGTTTGTGATATGAAATACCGATAATTCCAGTCGAGAGCACTTGCTAAGTGTTGTATCACTTGTTGATGAGGTGCTTCTTGAAATATGACCACGTCCGGTTGTAATAGATCTAATTGTTCAAGATGAGTGTCAAAAATTTGTTTTTCGGTCATTGACTGGTCACTCGCTTGTGCGCTGAACCCCTTGAAACCAAGTACGTTATAGCTCATGACCTTCAGCATTACAGCTCACTTTCTTGTCAGAGGTAGAATATAGCTCGTACAAGAAATAGAAAATTTAGAGGAGCTGTGTCTTGCAGAAAACGTATCTCAGTAATTTGAATGATGTGTCAAGAATGGCCCTTGGAGGAGGAGGGATCGGTCAGGTTTGGGGAAAGACCGATCGCAAGGAGTCTGTGCTGACCATTCAGGAAGCGATTGAAAGCGGGATCACTCTCATTGACCTCGCTCCTTCGTACGGAAACGGTGAAGCTGAACGTGTATTTGGTGAAGCCTTCGATGGTTCTGTTCCAGACGGTGTCTACGTCACAACTAAATATCGATTAGGGTCTCCGAAGCCAGAGGAGGTATTGCCGCTACTCCTCCAGAGTCTGGAAGAATCTCTCGAGAGGATGAAGGTGTCTAAAGTTGACTTGATGATTCTACATGGAATGGTCGTGCCTGACGGTTTTGATGACCCAACTAAAGGAACGGAACTTTCTTTGTTCAGAAGTTCCGTTGGAGAGGCGTTCGAAAATCTGATTGGTCAAGGCCTAATTGGTGGCTGGGGGATCACAGGGATTGGAGTCCCAAGTGTTCTTGCTGAAGTGCTTGATGATGCCGCTCAAAATCAGGGACCGAAACCATCTGTAATTCAGATTGTGACCAATCTCTTAGATTCTCCTGGGAGCATGAAGATGTATGACGAGCCGGCAAATCCAAGAAGGTTAATAGCTGGTGCCAAGATCGCAGGTATGGGTGTGATGGGGATCCGAGCCGTTCAGGCTGGAGCTCTCACCTCCCAGTTAGACAGACCATTGGCTGATGATCACCCAGAGATAATTGATTTCAAGCGGGCTGCACCGTTTCGTGAGATTGCTGATCGTCTTGGCGAATCACCAGCCAGCCTTGCGCACCGATACGCACTTGCAGCTCCAGGGGTAGATACTGTGGTACTTGGAGTAAAAAATAGAGAAGAACTTCGAGAGTGTATTTCTGCTGAAACTGCAGGTCCTTTGGACTTGCAGACTTGTACAGAAATTGATCTTGCGGTTGGACGTATCTCGTAGTGAATACCGAATCATAACCGCCTGAAATTTACTTGCGTTATGCTGCGATGCATGAATGATTAATAAAATAAGGAGACCAAAATGCCACCGATTCCAAAGGGGAGTACCGTCGCTGTCACAGGAAGTGCAGGCTTTATAGGCGGTTGGGTAGTGAAATTGTTGTTGGACAAAGGCTACCGAGTCCGGGCGTGTGTTCGTGACGCAGATGACGAGTCTCGGGTTGGATTTCTTCGAGAAATGCCTGCCTTCTCCACGGGAAGACTGACTATACATTCAGCTAACTTGGACGATGACGGATGTTTCGACGATATTTTTAAAGGATGTCAGGGGGTGTGTCATGTATCCCATGTCAGCACCTATGAAGATCTGGATTACGTACAAAACGTGTGCTCGCACATCATCAACAGTGTTAATAAGTCCGAATCCGTGAATCGAGTGATTGTCACCTCCAGTATTGCGGCTGTCCTTTCTGAGGCAGATATCTTTGAACTTGAGAGACGACCTGTCTGTTATGAAGACAGATATCCTGACGAATTGAATCCGAAGCGAACTCCTGAACGACAAGGCTACTCTATGGGGAAAGTCCTCGCACAGCGAATATTTTCTGATGCGGCTGAGGAGAACGGGACTTGGGATGCTATCACCTGCTGTCCAGCAGATAATGTCGGCCCAATACTTTCGGCGCACCAGAAAGATATGGGACCGTGGCAACACAATATTGAGACAATGTTATTGGGTGAATATGAGCAAAACGGAGCATATAGACCTTGGATGACTGTGGACGTGAGAGACGACGCAGCATGCCATATAGGGCTTCTGGAGAGTGTGACTGTGCAAAATGGCGAACGTTATATTGCGTGGTCGACCGATGCTCGCAATGTCGAAGATATCTGCGCAGATATCGACCGTTTGCTCCCCGAATTAGGACACGATACGCCCGAGGTTACGGATCCATTTCCTGAACGAATTCAAGCCCGAGAGCAGGAATTGCGAGCTGTATGGGCGGGTGTTGAGCTTCGTAACGACAGGATACGCTCCGTGGTTGATATAGACTTCCGTCCACTAGATGAATCGATTCGTGACTGTGTGGAGTCACTCATCAGTGTTGCGAGAGTCAAACCTCAACTGAGGGAAGGTTTCACGCTGAAGCAATAGCTATTGACCGAGGATGATGTTGTCCACAGGGAGGATGATTGGTTCTCCAGCGTCGGCTCCGACTGCTTCTAACACAGGGATCAATGTTTCGCCGAATGTTTCAAAATTTTCCATTGAATCCCAAATGTCGACCACACTGAGCCTGCCATCATCCTCAATATAGCCGACGTGATACTCACGACCGACTGGATTCCCTTGGCCTGCGTCTTCTAGGCCCTGATTAATTGCATGATACTGCTCGACAGTCACAGTTCCTTGATCAAATCGAATCATGAATGGCATAAATCCCCCTATTTTTGATGTATATTCGTGCTTTGGCTGGCAGCATATCACTATTGTGTACTGATCTAGTCAACAACTTATACGATTGTGAGTGGTGAGGTCATACTTCACTATGAAATCGCGGGTTCTGCTACTAAATTAGATTCTTTGGAGCGAATTCTCATATAAAACAGTAAAAGTATTGCGAGATTCACGAATCCCATTGCTGACGCAAAATTAAATGACCACTCGTAGTCGCCGATATAGTCAAAAAGAAAACCTCCGAGGAATCCACCCATTCCCATACCTCCCCAGCCGAAGAAGCTGGTTAGGCTCATTGATCGGGCGGCAAGCCGGGCACCGACCATTGTTCTGGTGCAGGTGATAATACTGACCATCACTCCTGAGTACGTGAATCCAAACAGAATTGCACAAATATAGAGAAGAAAAAGACTGTTTATCCACGGGAACCATAGGACAAAGAATGCCTGTCCAAAAGACATAATCATGTATGTGGGTAGGGCACCGATTATATCAGCCAACTTGCCGGCCATAATACGTCCAACTGCACCAGATAACATGAGGATGAGGAGTACGCCGGATGCGGTTTCAACGCTCCAACCCGTGTCAGTTAAGAGTGGTACGAGATGGACGATAGGAACCGCCATACAATTGCAGCAAAAAATTATCGCGATCCCAAGCCATACCACTACCTCCACCTCTGATAGTGGAGAGTCACGCTCAGTATCAATGCCGGTTTTCCTCACCTGTTCTCTATGTGGAGATTCCTTTACTAGGAAAGCAATTGGCAAAGCTATACAGAGGACCACTAAGGCCATAATCACATATGTCTGTTCCCAGCCGTTAGCGACGATACTTCTGGCGACAAAAAAGGGACCTATTCCTTGTCCGATAGCTCCACCCGCAGCGGTTACACCAAGAGCGAGTCCTGGGTTTTTACGAAACCAGAACCCTACGTTGGCGGTTAGAGGCGCAGTCACGACGGCGACGCCGAAGGCACCAAACAGAAAGTAAAATAAGTAGAACTGAAAGAGACCTGATTGCGTACTGAGAAGGAAGAGACTACCTGCCATCACAACCGCACCAATGAGTCCGAAGTGCTTGGTGCCGTATCGGTCAGCGATGTATCCCCATAGAACTCCGAATACTGCCGCCGACAGTGCGATTACGGTGTATCCGAAAGAAGTGTCAGCTCGGCTCCATCCTAAATCAGCAGATAATGGTTTCAAGAACACTGATATCGAACCAAGAGTACCGAATGCCAATGAACTTAACGCGAAAGCGGCGAATACCATGACCCATCCGTAACGCGGATCCCGATCGGTATTTGTAATGGATACTGCCAAGGAGCGACCCCGTAATCTACGACTCAAACCATAAGGGTACGGACCGGTATAGACTGCAAATTAACAATGGGATGGGAGTATTCGAAATGAAGTTTAGTATCTGGCCTCATTTGAGTGGAACGTTCGAGGACCTGACGAAGATTTGCACAAGCGCAGAGAAACTAGGCTGGGATGGCCTCTGGATTGCTGACCACTTCATGCCAAATACTGGCGATGACACCACGGTTTCGGGAGCAACTGCAGAAGCATGGACCACATTAGCCGCAATTGCGTCGGTAGTACCGCGTATGCGTGTCGGTACACTCGTAACCGGCAATACCTACAGAAATCCAGCGGTGCTGGCCAAGATGGCTGCGCAGGTAGACATCATTAGCACGGGAAGACTTGTACTTGGACTAGGCGCCGGCTGGCAGATTAATGAGCATGGTGCATACGGCATAGATTTTCACACGGTGGGTGGCCGACTTCGTCGACTCGAAGAATCAGTGCAGATCGTCCGTTCATTACTGGATAACGACAGGACTGATTTTTCTGGGAAATATTACGAGATCAAAGATGCTCCGCTAGAGCCCAAGCCTATTCAAGAACATCTTCCCATACTGATTGGTGGAGGGGGCGAGAAAGTGACTCTCCGTATCACGGCGGAGCATGCTGACGAGTGGAACGTTTGGGGTAGTCCTTCCGTACTCGAGGCAAAGGGAAAGATTCTTGAGACTCATTGCGAGAGTGTTGGCAGGGACCCACATGAAATTACACGATCCGCACAAGCACTCTTCGTGGTGTCGAAAGATGAGGCAACCATTACTGCAGCACGTGAGTCGGGTGGTGGTCGTGTGTTGGCAGGAACCCCTGATGAAATAGTTGAAATCATTGGTCAATATGAAGC
>CAXGQC010000087.1:0-4841 GCA_964011795.1 uncultured bacterium
CTGGCGCTTGAAAAAGAAGAGGCTAATCATCAGCGCCAAGTTAAGCGCCATGACACCTCATTCTCTAAGCGACTTCGGGAGATAGAGCGGAAGTTCCGACAACCGATAGCAGACCTTACCTCTGAGCAAGGGAAGGTAATGGAGACAGTCCGAGAGCGCTATAAGGATCAACTTGATTTCATTAATGCTGTACGTGACCCAATCAGTGAGGACAACTTCCAGACACTAAGTCCAAGTGACTATGATAGATTTTCGGTCGAATTCCCTGGTGTATTCTCGGTTGCTATGGGTGCGGAAGCAGTGTCTGAATTGCTGCAGCGGACAGATCTTGATTCACTTTCCGAGCGTTTGAAAAACCAGATTCTTACTGACCAAAGTGATCTCAGAAGGAAACGAGCGGTGAAACGATTGCGAGTCGTGGATGCGTTACGTAGATCAGGTAATAGACCTGAATGGATGATCATCGAAACGTTGCCTGTGCTTCCCCCGGATTTGAGACCAATGGTCCAGCTGGAAGGTGGAAGATTTGCCACTAGTGATTTGAATGATCTATATCGACGGGTAATCAACCGGAATAATCGCTTGAAGCGACTCCTCAATTTAGGTGCTCCAGAGATAATTATTCGAAATGAAAAACGCATGTTGCAGGAATCGGTAGATTCACTTATCGATAATGGCCGCCGCGGGCGTGCTGTTTCGTCTAGCGGCAATCATAAACTCAAGTCTCTTTCGGACTTACTGAAAGGGAAACAAGGTCGATTCCGTCAAAATCTGCTCGGAAAGAGAGTCGATTATTCTGGTCGGTCGGTCATCATTGTCGGGCCTAAACTGAAATTGCATCAATGTGGTCTACCTAAGAAGATGGCATTAGAGCTTTTCAAGCCATTTGTTATGTTTGAACTTGTCAAACACGGCCAAGCCCACAATATCAAGAGCGCAAAAAGGGCGGTTGAACAGGCGGACGGGCCCGTGTGGGATGCTTTGGCCTCAGTGGTGAAAGAGAGACCAGTTCTCTTGAATCGTGCTCCTACTTTGCATAGGCTGGGAATTCAGGCGTTCGAACCAGTTCTTGTTGATGGAGCGGCTATTCAGTTGCATCCGTCAGTGTGCGGTGCTTTCAATGCTGATTTCGACGGGGATCAAATGGCTGTGCATGTTCCTCTATCCTATGAGTCAGTTGCGGAAGCTCGCCAATTGATGTTGTCGACCAAGAATATTTTGAAGCCGTCGGATGGATCACCAGTGGTCAGTCCAACCTTGGATATAGTTGTCGGATGCTATTACTTGACTCACCACCAGAGACTCAATCCACCAAATTCCAGGCCACCACTGATGAGTGATAGCGATATTGAGAGATTGTTTTCTGGAGACGTTGCCGAGATAGATACCAAATCTGAATCGGTAGGTGACTCAGACGATGCGGCAGAAAATAAGATCGCAGACCCTAAGATATTTAGTTCATTAAATGATGTACATTTGTGGTTCCAGAGTACCGGAGCACATGTGCATACTCCAATTGAGCTCAGATCGATTGACGGCCGCGTAAGTGGGAAAGTGATGGACGAAGAGAAAACCCTCACAACTATCGGTAGAGTCATTTTCAATATGAATATACCGGATGAGATTGGGTTCGTTAATGAGACGATGGATAAAGGTGCGTTAAATGATCTGGTTTCGTCGGCTTATCAGGAATTTGGCGAAGAGGTGGCTGTAAAACTGGTTGATGATCTGAAATCAACAGGGTTTGAGTATGCTACTAAGTCAGGACTTACTTTGGCTACCAGTGATATTTTGCCGCCAGAAGATCGGACTAAGATCATTGCGGGAGCGGAGAAGAAAATTGCCGAACTTGAAGATCAATGGGGAATGGGTGAGGTAGGAGACGCTGATCTCTACAGAGGTACGATTGACACTTGGGAGATCGTCGAAAGAGAGGTACAGCAGTCCCTAGCGAATCACCTCGCACCTTCGGGGCCGCTGGCTGTAATGATGAATTCTGGGGCAAAAGGTAGTCCTGCGAATTTAAGACAGATGGCTGGGTTCATGGGCAGAGTTACTGATCCGAAAGGTCAGGTAATCAGGACACCGGTTTATTCGTCACTTCGTGATGGTTTGTCAGCCCGGGAGTATTTCATTTCAACTCACGGTGCCCGTAAGGGTTTGACAGATACTGCTTTAAGAACTGCTGATGCCGGATACCTCACTAGACGTATGATAGACGTGGCTCAAGATGTAGTTGTGTATGAGGATTGGTGTATTGGCCCTGACGAAGAAATGACAGGGCTGGATATCAAAAGATATGAATCAGATGACGATCAAATTCTGGGAAGTCTTTCCGAGAGAATTACTGGCAGATGGACTGCAAAACCAGTGATAGATCCAGACACGGGTGAGGTCATACTCGACGCGCGCACTGAGATAACTTCTGATATCGCGAAGGAACTTGAAGAAAGTTCTGTTGAGGAAATAAATGTTTGCTCACCGGCAACGTGCCGCCTGCCACGCGGGATATGTCAGTATTGTTATGGCCAGTCCATGACTACGAAAAAATTGGTTGACCCTGGCACTGCGGTGGGTATTATTGCTGCTCAGTCGATTGGTGAGCCTGGGACGCAGCTCACACTGAGGACTTTCCACGGTGGTGGTGCTGTTGGACTTGACATCACTTTGGGTTTGCCGAGAGTTGAAGAACTCGTTGAGGCGCGAGCACCTAAGGGTGAAGCACCGATGGCTGAGTACGATGGCTGGGTTTATATGACAGGACAAGATCGCTCGGTTAGCCTGTTGCATGCTGTTGAGTCTGAACAGGTCTGGGAGCAACCTTTGCCGCCAGGATATAACTGGCTTAAGAAAGGTAAAGGAACCTTCGCACTTAAGAAACACGAACTTTTAGCTCAGAAGCCAGAAGACCCAAAGAATGAGGGCAGTAATGCACTAACTTCGACTCCAGTGTTAATGCCCTTTGACGGTGACGTTAAGGTCGATGGTGATGTAGCACGAATCACAAAATCACGAATCACAAAACTTCCAGTGGAGGTGGTCGATCACTTCACTCCGCAAAGAGGGCAGGGATCGACTCAACCGAAAACTATAGGTGATATTGATCCTGCTGATTTAGCATTTGTTGAGATACCTAAAGGTTGGGAAGTTGTAGTTGGCGATGGCGACGAGGTAGCAAAGGGAGACACCTTAGCAGTACCGCCAGGAACAACTATACCAACGACGGCTAGGGCGAGACAGGCGCTTTCAGGGTTTTCCTCACCTTTTGCCGGTAGCATATCCAAGATTCTGGGCGCAAAAGCCACCTATCTTGTTTTCGGATCGACATATCAAGGGGCTGCGAGAGCCGGACTTTACCGAGGACTGTCCCAGTTTGCTCCGGTCAAGCACGGAGACCAGCTTATGGAAGGATCTTTGAATCTTCACCAAATTCTTCGTATGCGTGGTGAGGCGGAATGTCAGAGTTACATCACCAAGGAAATCCAGAGGGTCTATCGGACTCAAGGAGTGTTTATCAACGACCGCCATATTGAGATAATCGTAAGACAGATGCTTCGTCGAGTGGAAGTGATAGACGCCGGTGACTCTGAGTATTTGGACGAGGACCGTGTGGATAGAATTGAGTTCGAAAAGACCTCCACCGATCTGGTTTCACAAGGGAAAACGCCGCCGCAAGGGAATGTAATTCTCCTCGGGGTCACACGTGCATCTCTTGCGACAGAATCATTTTTGGCTGCTGCATCTTTCCAGGAGACCACTAAAGTGTTGACGGAAGCGGCAGTGGCTGGCAAGGTCGATCATCTGTGGGGACTTAAGGAGAATGTAATCATCGGCAAGTTAATTCCTGCCCAGGCGGAGGTTGAGGTTGTAAGACCTGAAAAGATTCCTGAAATGGCTCTTCCAGAATCTCTCATGCTGCCTTTCTTGTTTGAATTTGAACAGGTGGAAGCTTTTGATGATGAGTCAGAGGAGCAGCCAAGTGAAGCTGAGTTGGCTGCTGCTGGAATGACAACGCAATACGTGGCTGAGCCTGACTAATCAGGCAGTGTCCTGATTTTATTAGATGGACTTACGAACCGATAAGATTTAATCGACGTAGGATATTATGTGATCGATGTCGAGTAATCTTCGAGAAAAAAGATCCGCAGTAATCCTTCTTGCGGGTGGTCAGTCGGTTCGTATGGGTGGAGTAGACAAACTCTGGCTGGAGCTCGATGGTCGTCCAATTATTGACTTCTCCTTCGATTGGATCCTTGATCGTGAGTTCGTTTTTGAATCAGGCCTTTCTCAAGTGGTTGTTGTAATAAGTGAAGAGGGGTATAAAAAATTCCTTCCGTACTTGGCTGCTCATAAGAAGGCATATCCAGATGTGGAATTTGGACGTGCTTCACCGGGCCGGTCGCGGCAAGAATCTGTGAGCAGTGGACTAGATGAGGTAGATATTGGTGCTGATCTCATCTTTGTCCATGATGCGGCCCGCCCGCTGGCAGATCCAATTATCGCTCGAGATCTTTACAGATCAGCTGAAAAATATGGGGCTTCTATACCCACCATAATGGTCACTGATAGTGTGAAATTACTGGGTGAGAAAGGAGACATGTTCACTTTGCGGACACTTGAGCGTGATTTAGTGAGACTGGTTCAAACTCCCCAATGTTTTAACGCTGACGTCCTTCGCCGTGCTCACGCCGAGTGTGAAGAAACGGTTACGGATGACTCTGCCATGATTGAGGCAATAGGCGAAGAAGTCGCGATCGTCGACGGATCCATCGACAATTTGAAAATTACTCATCCTCAGGACCTACAATTAGTGACAAAGATATTGCACGATAGGAAGCGAG
>CAXGQC010000088.1:0-4749 GCA_964011795.1 uncultured bacterium
GATTGCTGTGATGTAGACCCGACGGAAGCCGAAGAAAGAGCAGCTAGCGGCGAAGCAAACGTTGTTCGATTTAGAACCCCCCGGACAGGGACTACCGTCGCAAATGATCTTCTGCGCGGAGATATATCCTTCGAGAATCATACCCTCGATGACTTTGTACTAATAAAATCTGATGGCTACCCTACCTACCATTTCGCACACGTCGTTGATGACCACGCGATGGAGATTACACTCGTGACCCGCGGCGAAGAATGGATATCTTCACTACCGCGACATGCACTGCTATTCGACGCCTTCGGATACGAGCGGCCGATTTACGCGCACGCCTCGGTCATTAAGGCACCAGGCGGTGGAAAACTCTCCAAGCGGCACGGAGCTAAGTCAGTACTCGAATACTCCGATGACGGTTATCTCCCTGACAGCCTACTGAATTTTCTTTGCCTGACCGGCTGGGGACATGAAGACCAAACGATCTTCAGCAGAGATGAGCTCCTTTCGCTTTTCGATATGGCAAACATCACCTTGGCATCGGCAACTTTCGACCATGACAAATTAGAATGGCTGAACGGCACTTACATCAGATCCCTAGATTCGGCGACCTTTGCGAAGGCGTTGAAAGCCCGATTAGAGCTTGATTTACCTCCTGACGTTGCTCGTCCAGTTGATGAAAGTCTCGTCGAGGACATCGCTCCGCTGATACAAGAGCGGATCACCCTTATGACCGATGCTATACATCTCGTCGATTTTTTCTGGGTCACAGATGTACCCGTCCCCCCAGTGGAAGACTTCCTCGTAAAGAAATGGCGTGACCGTGGCCCTGAGGCTGCAACAGCCTTATCGACTGCAGCCACTAAGCTCGAGGCGATATCAGATAGTGAATGGAACCGTGAACGAATCGAGACCGTCTTACGAGAACATGCGGAGTCAATCGGCCTGAAGGCGGGAGAATTACTATCCATAGTGAGAACTGCTGTGACCGGCAAAAAGGTCTCTCCGCCACTGTTCGAGTCCGTCGAGATCATAGGGAAAGGTCTCTCGGTCGAGCGACTACAATCAGCTGCTTTGTCATTGAATGCATGAACCCCATTCGTGAGGTAGGATCGCAGAGCACTGGGGATTGGTGTAATGGTAGCACGAGTGATTCTGGTTCATTTAGTCGGGGTTCGAATCCCTGATCCCCAGCCATTCCAAACCTACTGACCACACAACGTATCGACTGCGTTACTATCAGGTTCATTGAGACGACATAATACAAGGAATCACTATGACCACTGAAGAACACCCACTGATCGCTGAATATCGCAAGTACAGCCCAAAATCAGAGGCGTTGGCGGAAAAGGCCAAACGAGTCTTCCCTGGTGGTGATACGAGAGCGTCAGCACATTACTTGCCGTACCCGCTGACAATTACTGAGGCATCTGGATGTGTTTTGACCGATGCTGACGGTCATCAAATATTAGATTTTATGAACAATTTCACGTCCTTAGTACATGGGCACGCACACCCGGAGATCGTGCAATCAGTACAGCAACAGATCGCATTGGGCTCCGCGTATGCGGCACCGAGCGAAAACCAGATCGAGCTAGCCGAGATAATCACTGACCGCATTCCATCCGTCGACCAAATGCGTTTCACAAGCTCAGGTACAGAGGGCACAACAATGGCTATTCGTTGTGCACGGGCAGCCACCGGCCGGCAAAAGATCATGAAGATGGAAGGTGGATATCACGGTAGCTACGAATTAGCTGAGGTGTCGCTAGTGCCTATGCCCGATCAGCGAGGAGATCTAAGCGCACCAAACTCTCTCCCCGTCGATGGTAGTTTCCCCGACAGTGTTCTTGAGGACACGATCATCTGTCCCTACAACCAACCGGAGATGGCTCGCCAGTTGATAAGTCAACACGCCTCGGAGATCGCCGCCATTATCGTCGAGCCTATCCTTGGTTCAATGGGAATGATCTCAGCGACTCGGGAATTCCTACAAACGCTCAGAGATGAAGCAACAGCCAATGATATTGTTCTAATTTTTGATGAGGTCATTACCTTGCGCATCAACCACGGCGGGGCTCAAAACTACTTCGGCGTCACCCCCGACCTTACTTGCATGGGTAAGATCATTGGCGGTGGTCTTCCTGTCGGCGGGATCGGTGGCAAAGAGGAATTTATGCAACTGTTCAATCCCGAAAGTAGCAATCCAGTTATGCATGCCAGCACGTTCTCAGGAAATGCCTTGACCATGTCCGCAGGACTACCTGCTATGAGAATGTACAACGAGGATGAATGCAACCGCATCAATTTGCTTGCTGAGAGGTTGCGTGACGGATTCAATCAGGCATTTGCTGATGCGGGAATACTAGGGAACGCGGCAGGAGTCGGATCTCTTACGAATATTAACTTCACTGAGGGAATCCTCAATGATTCACGTGATTACCTTGATGGCTTGTTCAAGGCAAAACATATCGGGCAGTTACTTCACTTGGGCATGCTCCGTCATGGTGTCGCATCAGCTTCGAGACTTATGTATTGCACGAGCACCCCGATGACCGCAGCGGATATAGACACGGCGGTAGCTGCGCTACAGAATTCACTCGCTGAATTACGGCCGTATGTCGAATCCGAATGCCCTGAGCTGATTATTTAAATCGGCTCGCGATTGATTAACTTCTTTTGCTTCAACTAGCCACTTAAGAGAGCCATTCGGCGGTGTCACTTCCCAAGGGTCGTGATGAGATAGCCCAGTACGGTTGCGTGGACGACATTTCGAGTGCTGGACGGAGATATGTCATTTCACCGTACGGAGTGTCGCGAGTTTCTAAAAATTCCCGAACATCGCCAATCTCTTGCCCGACCGAAACATCGGTGAGAACGCCGAGTTTCAGAAACCACATTGCTGACTGAGTAAGAGATACCTGCACGTGCCAGGAGCCTCCTTCACGTGCCCGCCTCTTTAGAGCTTCGAGAGCACCATATGCAGCAAAATAAGCTGTGACATAATCGTTCATTGCTGCCGGTGCTAGTCGCGGAGCGCTGGGATCATCACCGGTTGTCACCGCTCTATTTGCATCAGGCTCAAGAGGTGTAAGCTCACCATTTAATTTTGCTATGCCTGAGGTAGACTGTGCGAACTGTTCCCAGCCGGGTCGCATGGCCCAAGGACCTTCGTGCCCATAGCAATTTTCGGACACATAAATAACGCCAGGCCTAAGCTCGGCAAGCTGTGCTGGACCAAAACCAAGTCTGTCCAAGGCCCCTTTTCTGAATCCTTGGCTGAACACATCCACCCTAGGAATCAAAGTGTTTAGCACCATGAGGCCGGTTTCTGTCTTCAGATCAGCATGTATTTGTCGCTTACCATGACCAGTGTCAATTTCAAATCGCTCTATGGTTGGAAGATCGGGCGAAGAAACATGCAAGACATCGGCTCCATGTTCGGCTAATGTACGAGCGCTCGTCGGTCCAGCAAGCACACGAGTCAAGTCCAATACCCGTACGTCAGATAAAGGTCGTTCCCCAGTTCTAATCGGTTCCGGAGGAGCCTCGCCAATCTTGGTAATCTCCACGATTGGCTTTTGTGCCAAGGTCATTCCTTGCTGATGTTTGTTCCACTCCTCTGAATCCCGCACGACAGCACCGGTTAGATTTCGGTCAATTAGCGCTGCTTCAAGTTCAAATGCATCTCTGCGCCTAACTGCTGCCGCCACTGTAGTCAGATCGGCCTGCTCATCAATATCAAGTACTTGCGCAATCCCAGGCCCATCCCGAAATGATCTATGTAGCTGAATGAATCTCCCATCACGACAGCTGAAAATATGTGTCATGTTAGAGAACCCACGAGTGTTTGCCGTTAGATCTCCAACGTCGGCTTCTAACCAGTTATACGAACTTAGAGAAGCAGCGGCATGCCTTGTATCTACATAGATATTCTGAGGAGGCAGGCCTTGCATTTGACAAATTTCATCAATTTTCGCACCCACAAGTGCGTGAGCGACGGCTGCGCCTTCGCCCAGACGGAACGGCGAATAATAGACAGGATCGGAGCCTTCAATTTGAATGTTAGAGTCAGGAGTATCAAGTCCGGCGAGCTGTATGGCCGCTTCCAGTGCTTCTTTTTTCATCATGTGGATTCCCTTTATTACATCAGTTATCAACGAAGTGTAATGAAAATAACTGATTGAGATCAGTCAGGCTATGGTTACTTGCTGCTGTCACTTCTGTACCGAAAGAATGGTAGCAATGACCGAACGATTAGTTCTCAACTTGGTCGGACGCAAATCGGGCCAACTGCTTCGTCATTTGCTTCACTGTGTCTCGAAATATCGATCTGTCCCATTCCCATTCCTGATCCCCAGTGAGATCGTGTGCGTCAGACACGACAAACAGTCCCACGGTCGGAACGTTGAGATAACGACCTAAGGTAAATATCGCTGACATTTCCATATCAACACCCACGAATCCTTTTTTTCGCCATTCGAGTTCGGTCGCGATAGTCTGCCGATAAGGTGCGTCAGTACTTACAGTATTCCCGACCTGATATTTTATGTCGGCTGCCGAAAGAAATTGGCACAAGTCAGCAAATAAAGACTGATCCGGTGTTGCTGGCAGGTCACCGTTGGCGTAATGGTACGAGGTTCCTTCTTCACGCTCACATTGCTGTGGGATCACGATTGACCCCAAGCTGAGAGATTCAGCTACAGCGCCGATCAGCCCGAGCACAAACACACGCTTAACACCATTAGATACGGCGGTTTC
>CAXGQC010000089.1:0-4709 GCA_964011795.1 uncultured bacterium
GTCGATCTTTAATTGTGTTCATCTGTTCGCACCCCTAATTGTTTTTGACGACTCAACTTTGAGCCTTTTGTCGGTAAATCGTAGACTCTCCCACGTCTTACAGCTAGTCTCAACCTTGTCCTATTAACTAAGACAAGAGTGATAGGACAAGGTTGTTTGCACCCGCGGCTCGCTTGTGGGCACGCAATATACGGGGGAGACCGCTAATCATGAATATTGCACTTGTTGGAGTGGGCAAGATTGCGAAATCGCAGCATGTCCCTAATATTTCTATGAGTGATGCCTGGAATCTTGTAGCAACTGTCGCTTTGGAGGGTACTGTTGAGGGAGTCGATTCATATACAGACTTTGACCAATTTCTTTTGGAACGAAAAGATGTTGAGGTTGTTTCGTTCTGTGTTCCTGCCATAGCCCGGTTCGAATACGCGGTAAAAGCGCTAAAAGCAGGCTTACATGTGATGTTGGAGAAGCCTCCAGGAGCCACGATCTCCGAGATAAACCACTTACAAGAACTTGCTGAAGCATGTGACCGAACCTTATTTACGACTTGGCATAGCCAGATGGCTCCGGGTGTCTCTCCGGCGAAAGAATGGTTGGCTGACAAAGTCATAGAAGAGGCAACAGTCACGTGGCACGAAGATATAAGACAGTTCCACGTGAACAACGCCGGTGATGATCGGGACCGAGGTGGTCATCGCGGCGTTCGGAATCAGGATTGGATATTCGAGCCTGGTGGTATAGGCGTATTTGACACGGGTATCAATGCGATTTCGATTCTTACTGAAATTGTCCCACATCCTTTACGGGTTACCGAAGCCTCGCTCGTATATCCTGAAAATCGCGGGCAACCTATACAGGCAGAATTAATTTTTGATTCAGTGGTGCGGGCCTCGTTTAATTTCAGACATGAAGGTAAGCCTATCTGGGATATGCATATCGTCACCGATCAGGGAGAACTTAGACTTGAGCGCTCGGCAACTATTCTCAGAATCGATGGTGTGCAATATGAATTAGGGCCGAGTCAGGAATACGCTCGTCTTTATAGCCGAATGTCTGAGCTAATTTTGTCTGGTGAGAGTGAAGTCAATGTCGACCCGTTGATCGTCGTGGCTGACATATTCATGATAGGAACGAGACACGTGTCAGTTCCCTTCAATTTTTGATCAAATAATATTTGGAAGACTGCCACACAATTCTTAATCCGCGTAGTTGGGACTCGATATAAGTACGAAAAGCATCGTGCACGGGTGTGCAGAAGTATTCCTCCACGCGTGAGGGGTGGCCCGCTGTACAACGACATCACCAGTCGATAAGTGAGCACTTCCATTATCGAGCTCGAGAGTTATTTCGCCTGACAAAACGATTCCATAGTCAATAGTAGGCGTGGTATGCATGCCTGGATTGTCAGGATCCATCGAGTCTGCCGTGTTAAATCGGCGAGCGGCTTCAGCAATAACATCAGGTGAGTTTGAGATTTCATTATTAGGGAGAAATGTGAACACCCTCACCACAGACCCACCTTTGGGGGGAGAGAGATTGAATATATCGGTGTCCACCGGATCCTGACTTGTAGCACTGTCCGGTTTTGCTGGATCATCAACCCAGATTTCGTGGTCGATTGCTCGTCCCAGGTCAAGATACCCAGGAGTATCACCGTCGTACCTGAAATAAGACTGACCTTCCTCGTCGAGGGCTGTAACAATTCTTCGTGTTGTCATAATTATCCTCACTGTTTTGTTGGCTAGATTTCCACAATTGTGTTCGTTGCTGGGGAGAATTTTAGAGCACTTACTGGATTGCTGATTGAGCGGCGGACACAGGTTGTTAAGTTATATTTGCGTGTATCAGATATCCCTATGTAACGTAGCGAATACACTCTTTTCTTCATAGATACGGGTGAACTATTGAAACTGAGGAACCCCATTGGACCAAAGAACCCAGCAATTTCTGCATGACCCGATTGCTCCTCTTCTGGCACGCATGTCCACTCCAAATACTATTTCCTTTCTGACTCAGGCGATTGTCAATCTCACAGAGATTTGGTTTATTGGGCAGCTTGGAGTAACACCTCTGGCTGCAGTAGCCTTGGCGTTTCCACTGTTCATGGTGAATGCAACCATGTCAGGTGGAGCTTTTGGCGGTGCAGTTAACTCGGCAATAGCAAGGAGTCTTGGAAGTGGCCAGGCCGATCGTGCTGAAAGATTGCTATGGCACACCATAATGCTCTGTGCTGCTGGGGCCTTGTGCTTTTTATTGTTGTTCCTGTTGTTCGGCAGAGACCTTCTGGTTTTACTAGGCGGGCGAGACGAGATTTTTGATAATGCGTTGGCATATTGTCATGTTGTATTTTTGGGTGGGATTTTCTTGTGGTTTAACGGAGGGCTACAGGCAGTTTTCCGTGGTATGGGAAACATGCGTTTTCCGGCTGTGGTGACAGTCGTTGGGTCAGCGATTCAAATAGTACTTTCGGCAGGATTAATTCTCGGTCACTTTGGATTCCCTGAATTAGGATTCATAGGCGCTGCAGTATCACCAATGGTCAGCGCGGCATTCATGAGCACGGTAATGGTCGTGGCGCTGATAGGGTCCAATCAGGCAGTGAAACTGCGTTTAAGCCGATTTGCATTTGATTCCGAGTTATTTCGTGACATCTTGCAAGTATTCTTGCCAGCGTCGATTTCGCCGCTTGCAACTGCGGGAACGACGCTGGCACTGACAGGATTGGTCGGTCAGTTTGGAACAGTAGCGCTAGCCGGTTATGGAATTGGTTCGCGAGTGGAGGTGATGATGATCCCATTAGTCTTTGGTATAGGGACCTCTATGACCGCGATGGTTGGGGCTAACGTTGGTGCAAGGAATATTCGAAGAGCTGAAAGGATCGGCCTGATAGGATGCCTTGCTGGTGCTGTGTTGTCAGGTTCTATTGGTATTATTTTGGCAATATTCCCGGATATGTGGATAACTCTGCTTACCGATGACCCAGCGACTGTTCTTGCAGCAACAAAATATATTCAAATAGTTGGCCCCTGCTATTTATTCTTCGGAGTCGGATTGTGTCTGTATTTTGCTTCCCAGGGTGCAAAAGCCATGCGGTGGCCAATACTTGCGGTAGCTAGTCGATTCCTGATTGTGTCCTGCGGCGGTTTCGTTGTATCTGAATGGCTTTTCGAGGGTATCGAAGGTGTATACATTATTGCTGCGGTCGGAATGATTGTCTTTGGTGTAATGAATGCATTAGCAGTGAGGGGTGGCGCGTGGCGACGCGCTAATATGTAGACCAGATAATCTGTCGCTATTATTTTGGAATGAATGACGGAGTACTAAATGGAGAAACACGAGATAGAGCGAGCCATAGCGCTTGCCGGACTTCCAATACCTGATTCAGATATTGATATAACTGGTGCTGATCCAGTTTTTTACGGACCGTTTCATCTTGGTGAGGGCGCGGCTGTCACTCAGGCATTAATAGGCTCAAAAGTTGACCAAATTTGGCAAGAGCAGGGACACACTGCTCAAACGATAAACATCGATGTTCGTCATGCAGCAGCATCATTAACTTCGGCACAGTTCGTGTCGGTTCCGGAAATGCCGGAAAGAGACACACTTGGCGAAAACCTCAGACGAATTTACAAATGTGCTGATGGCAGGTATTTCCAGTTGCACAGTAACTTTGGTGAAACTCATGAGTTGGCTGCCGAGCTTGGAGTGAGTACGTATGCCAGTGTTGAGGAAATTGCACAGGTGATGTCAGAACGAAATTCGTTTGAGCTTGAGGCACTCCTAGTAGATAAGAATCTAACAGGTGGTGTAGTGCGAACCACTGAGGAGTGGGCAGCCCATGAACAAGGGAAAATTTTAGCCACTAAGCCCGTAGTCGAAATAATCAAAATTGGCGATTCGCCTCCTGAGCCTGTTAGTTCAGGCGCCCGCCCACTTTCAGATCTACGTGTTTTAGATCTGACACGTGTCTTGGCAGGCCCGACCTGTGCAAGATCGCTTGCTGAGCACGGAGCACAGGTATTGCATGTTGCATCACCTCATCTGCCGACAGTCGAAGTATTTGAGATGGATACTGGTCACGGTAAACGTCAAATACACATAGACCTGAACGATCCAGACCAGGTTGATGTTCTGCGGGACCTTGCGAAAACCAGCGACGTATTTAATCAGGGATTCCGGAAAGGAGCTTTAGATAGGCGAGGATTTGGGCCGAGCGACATGGCCAGCCTACGTCCGGGGATTATCTATGTTTCGGAGAACTGTTATGGTCACGAAGGTCCATGGGCCACCCGACCCGGGTACGAGCAGTACTCACAAATTATCTCAGGTCTGGCTGATCTCCAAGGCAAGTTAGCGCCAATCGAGCCTAATGCGGATACGAGAATTGCTCTTGGGAACGATCCGCAGGCACCGCGGCTAGTCGGTGCTGCAGTGAACGATTACACCACAGCTTATTTTGCGACTTACGGAGTATTAGAAGCGTTGCGTAGGCGAGCAGTGGAAGGCGGATCATGGCATGTTCAAGTTTCATTGACCCAGACCTCCATGTGGTTTCAGAACCTAGGCTTGATTGAAGGCGTTGGCTCCGAGACCAAACTCGGTGATGTCACTGATTTTCTCGAGACCCACGACACCCCATACGGGGAGATGCGTCATCTCGCACCATCTCTCCACATGTCAGAAACCGAACCATACTGGGCGTTTGGCTC
>CAXGQC010000090.1:0-4696 GCA_964011795.1 uncultured bacterium
CTTCGAATCCAGCGTGCTCATCACGGAGCTCGCATGCTTCGGTAGTTCATCCAGGGGTGAAATCCTTGGGATAAAAATAGACGACCAGTTTTTTCCCTCGGTAGCTAGCCAAGGTCACTTCTTGCCCGTCTTGGTTCTGGAGAGTGAACTCTGGAGCGCTCATACCCTCGCTAATTGAGTCAGTCATTAGCTCTCATTTCTCTAAATGCAGTCTAAGTACCTTATACCAATCAATCCTGACGTCATAGCAGTTAACTATTTCTTGCAGTCTATGCAAGTGTCGCAACCAAAGAAGTGGTTGAGTGAATTCCATTGAGTATACGGATCTGTGTGGCAAGGAAATCTGGTATTTCGGCATAATTTTTGGCCTCTATCTCAACGACTATGTCATATGGACCCATCACCTCGTGCGCTTCCACCACAAGGTCCATCCCAAGCAAGGCGTCCAGAATTTCCCGAGTCATACCGGGGTTTGTGACTATCAATACGTACGTTTTAATTGAAGATTCGGACATCTTTGTGACTCTTTCCCACAACTTAACCAGTGTAACGCGCCCCCGCCTAGGAGCACTCTACTTGATTTATTCTCGCGGCGAGCAGACTAGGCTTTTATGGCTTAATATCGAACCGGCGCTTTATGAGGTTAGACAGAGGGAAACTACCCGGACAGGATGAACTCCATAACGCGTTGATGTGCTTCAATACGAGAGACTAGAACGGGAAGACAATGAGCAAAAATTTAGTCGTACGATTCGCTGGAGAAGGTGGACAAGGAGTCGTCGGCGGCTCGGAGCTTATGGCCTCTGCGGCCGCGGAGAGTGGTTACCATGTTCTTACTTTTGCCACCTACCCGTCTCAGATTAAAGGTGGCCCGGCATGGGGCCAAGCCAGAATTTCATCTGAACCAATCTTGACCCCGGGCGATGCGCTGGATGTGTTGGTCTGCCAAAACGAATATGCGTACAACGCTAACCTTCCTGAACTGGCCGAAGAAGGAATAATTGTATATAACAGCCAAGAATTTGAAATCGAGCATGAAAGAGCGCTCGCGCTGCCAACAGATGACATGGCAAGGGAAGCTGGAAACACTCGAGCAGGCACAATCGTAATGATAGGGGCCGTGGCAAGAGCTGTTGGCTTTTCTTTGGAAGCACTGGAAGCGTTTATCACTGCTAGATGGGACCGGGGACGACCAGGCGACGCCAAAATCATCGAAGGGAACATCAAGGCACTTCATATGGGGGCCAAAGCCGCTGAGGAATCGGGCTTTCAAATTGCTCAGGTTGAACCACCTAGTGAGGAAGATAAAGATCAAGAGCGCGTGCTTATTCGCGGATACGAAGCAGCATCATTAGGTGCAATGGCTGCTGGGTTAGATGTATTCATCGGGTACCCAATATCTCCGGCCACCACGATGCTTACATATATGGAAGATAACCTCAATGGCGCAGATAAATTCGTTGGCCAAGCCTCATCCGAAATTGAGTCTATTGCTGCAATTATCGGGTCAGGTTTTGCTGGAAAGAAAGCAATGACGTCGACGGCTGGACCGGGCTTAAGTCTAATGGGCGAAGGCCTTGGACTCGCTTGGATGTCTGAGATACCTCTAGTAGTAGTTGATGTCCAAAGAGGTGGACCTGCGACCGGCCTTCCCACTAAAACCGAACAATCTGATCTCATCATGTCCATGAATCCTGGTCATGGAGATATGTCACTTCCAGTCATAGCACCTGGAAATGTGGAAGAGGCATTCTGGGCAGGTGCTAAATCAGTTAATTGGTCTGAACGTTATCAAGGCCCAGTGATTCTTCTGAGTGAAATGTCTATCGCGGAAAGAGCCCAGGACATCATTCGGCCTGATCTTAGTCTTGTATCTACGGAATCTCGGGTAGTCTCGGATGGGTCTAATGAGAATCGGCGATATGAGGGTGATAGTGTCAGTCCATTCCCAGTGCCAGGCGGACCTGGTGCCTACGTAGCGAATGGGTCCGAACACGATGAACAAGGTGACACTACACACCTTGCAGATGTGCATATAAGAATGACAGAGCGGAGATTTGCCAAGCTTGATTTGCTGAATGATGGCTCATTCGAGGCCGAGAATACCGATGCGTCTGTTGCGATAATGCCTTGGGGTGGCTCGAAAGGATCAGGGCGTGGTGCGTGGCTGGAACTAACTGCGGAAGGCGTTGACCTATCTTGGTTTTACACGATGTACCTGAACCCACTTCCTACTGATTTGCTGGAAGAGCTAAAGAAAAAGGAACTTGTTTTGGTACCTGAACTAAACTACACGGGCCAATTTGCAGCCCATCTTCGACAACTCGGAGTGCAAGCACTCCCGCTGAGCCAATACACAGGGCTTCCGTGGCGAGTGTCAGATCTAAAAGATGCAATAAGAAGTAAAATATAAGAGGTAATGCTAAGAGTGTGAGTTAGTAGCAACTAACTGTGAAAATCCGAGAGCGACAAGGAGTTATCTAGCCATGGCAAAGCGAAACCCTGAATACGATTTCAAATGGTGTCCCGGCTGCGGAGACTTCGGTGTAAAACGAGCGATTGAGATGGCTCTCACTTCGAGAGCCTCCGAGAAGCAAGAACCAGTAGAGAACTCCGTGATAGTGGCTGGGATAGGGTGTTCGGGTAATCTTGTTCACTTACAGGAAGGCCCGCAACCTTTTGGAATCCATGGAATCCACGGCCGAACACTTCCCATCGCTTATGGTACGAAATCAGCCAATCCTAATCTGAATGTGCTTGTCGTGTCAGGCGACGGAGACTTCCTATCCATTGGAGGTGAGCATATTGCCCCACAGGCTCGACGGAATCTCGATATTACGGTTGTGGTCATGGATAACGGAATCTATGGGCTCACTAAGGGGCAAGCTTCTCCAACTACTGAGTTAGACGAAGTTACTCCAACGACGAAATACGGGAAATTAGATGACCGGATGAATCCACTGTCAGTGTACCTAGGTGCCGGAGCGCGATACATCGTTTCGGAGCTTTCTACTAGGGTCAAGAATCTTGCCGATGTAATAAAGGATGCAATGGATTATCCTGGCTTTGCTATCGTTCATGTCCAGTCCCCTTGTACGACTTATAACGATACCTACGCGGCTCTCAAAGGCGATGAAGAGAATGGCATTACTCCCCTTGCGCTTCCCGTATCTGATGATCACGACCCTAGTGACTACTTTCAAGCCATTGCGCTTGCTGCACGACCTGGCATACCGGTAGGTGTGGTTTATAAGGATGATGCAAGTGTACCTGCGCACCAGCGTCTAGATGAAGCCAAGAGCAGAGGCAATATAGCTGATACCGATATCGAAAAATTGTTCGATGGTATGGTTATCTAGTCCCGCACTTTTGGATTTTACAACTGGCTGTTTGCGAATGAAGTGAGCCGCGGATACATGTTTGATTCTGATTTACCCGCCAGTGGACGCTCAGTCAGGGTTTCTGGGAATCGGCTGAAGTTTGCGGCCTCACATATGGCTACTCTGGGTGCCGAACTGGAACCATTGCACGGTCATAACTATCGTGTCAGCTTCCAAGTTGACGGGGATCTAACCGATGAGGGTTGGGTTATTGATTTTTCGATCTTAAAACAATTGGTTCGAGAACAATGTGATGCGCTGGATCACCGATTTCTACTTCAGATGCTTTCGAAAACGATCAAAATTGAACATAACCTTGATGACAGCTCTTACACAATTTCTCATAATGACAAGCGGTATATTTTCCCCGACCATGATGTTCTCGCTCTCGCGATCGAAAATACGACGGCAGAATACCTCGCAGAATTGATTGGGATTAACGTGATAGCAAAACTCCTCGAGCTTAAAATGACGAATATTAGTAAAATTGAGTGTGTGGTAGAAGAAGCTCCTGGCCAGTCAGGAGCCTATCGGCAGAGCCTCAATCAAAACTGAGGGAAGTACTCACAAGGGTAAAATCATGGGCCGTATACTTTCATTAATTGGTACTATTCTAATTTCGTCCTCAATCGGTTTTGTGGGGAGTTACCTGTATTCCTATAATCCAGAGCGAGAGATCGTCGCCATTGACATAATCTCTGAGACCGGACAACAGAATCAACCCTCCTATTTGGGGGGTGTCGTGCTGAGTAATAGTATGTCCTCGTCAGGTTTGGATATCTTAGAAATTGCTATAGCAAGTGATGACTTTGACAATCCAGGAACATCTGTGCTGCGCCATGAACTACGTCCCGATGTGTCAATCGAAGAATTGAAAAAACTTGATTCGCTTGATGAGAACGAGGGTCGAATAGTTACCGCCTTAGGTAATTTAGGAATTGGGGCAACAGAGTATGGCCAATATATTACGGGTGTTGTAGTCATCGAAAGAGCAAAGGAATGAGTAGAACGTTTCAATTTTTCTTGAGCGCCATTGTGGGACTCGCCAGTCTCGGTGTGGGAATATATTTCGGTCTATCTTATGGAGAATCTAGTAACCGTGCGGACACTCGACTATTAGAACTGATGCATCCTGATATGGCAGAAAGCGATATTGACCCGATCCGGTCGAGAGGTGGCTTCACGGGCTTTGAAGGCCTGCCGTCTCTTACTGGAGAAATTTACCGAGCGGGTGATGTAGAAATAGGTACTGATCGCTTAAAGATATACTCTGGTGACTCACTTTTCGATGTGAATCTCTCCGTTCGTCCCAGACT
>CAXGQC010000091.1:0-4670 GCA_964011795.1 uncultured bacterium
AATTACCGACTTGGAGTCATCGTCACTAGTAAACCACTGATTTCTGGACATCGCACATTGCCTCTGGACTTACTACTCAGTGTTGATCTCACTTAACGACCGTATCGCGTGAGCTTCCGCAATGATATTTTTTCTCAATTCGCCAAGATCTTGGCTTTCATCCGGTCCATGAATTCGGCTGATTGGCTCTCCTACCCCTGTAATTACGATTTCCGCTGCAGGAAGAAGAGCTTGTAGATCGGCTACCAGCGGAATCGACCCCCCTAGCCCAATTCGTTTTGGTGCTGTGTCCCAGGCATACGCCATTCCTTCCTCGAACGCCCTGGTTATTGGTCCATTCAAATTTGCACTGAATGCCTCTGCTGTGGTGCCGGGTATTACTGTGACTTCCACTCCCCAGGGGGCTGCTGTCACTAAATGTTTGCTGAGTAACTGCAAGGCAACATCGGCATCTTGTCCTGGGGGGATTCGCATGCTGATCTTTGCGGATGCCTCAGGGACGATTAGATTGACTGCTTCATTGATAGATGGGGCATCGATAGCCAATATGGAAATTGCTGGCTGAGCCCATATCCGAGAGAGCACCTGGCCGCGTCCGATCGTCTGAAGGTCAGATACTCCACCGGCTTTCGTAATCATCTCACTCTCACTAATATCGACATCCCCTTCGGTTTTAGTCACGAGCCCCGCTACGGCAACTGTGCCGTCATCATCGTGCAATGTCGAAATAATCCGCGATAAAGCCATTAATGCGTCTGGCACGGCCCCGCCATACTCTCCGGAATGAACCCCGGCACTTAATGTTCTGACACTGAGTACGCAATCAACCACACCGCGTAGCGATGACGTGACCGCTGGTTGCCCTACCGACCAATGGGATGAATCCGCAATTATCACGGCATCTGCATGTAATTTGTCACCATATTTTTCAATAAACATTGAGGCATGAGGAGAGCCTAGTTCTTCTTCACCTTCGATGAGAATTTTCACATGGCACGGCAGTCTCTGCTGCTCATCCAGAAGCAATTGGATTGCTCCAAGATGAGTCACGATCCCCGACTTGTCATCGCTAGCTCCACGTCCGAACAAACGTCCGCCATCCTCCACGGGTTCAAATGGTTCACGGGACCAATCTTCAATATTTCCCACCGGTTGAACATCATAATGACTGTACAAAAGAACCGTGGGAGCATCACTGTTGCTTGACTTGAATTCCCCAAACACTGCCGGCGGGGCGTCTGGTATCTCCAACATTTCCACGGAGGCACCCAGTGAACGAAATTCATCGGCAACCCGATTTGCACACTCGTTTATTGAGGGAGAATCTGGCCCTTCCAAGCTGATCGATGGTATCTGTACCAATTCCCGCAACGTTCTAATGAGAGAATCGCTGGTTTCTGTAGTCAGCTCAAGTGCCATTGTGAATCCCCTAGCCGTCAATGTATATAGATTATGGTCTGCATTGAATCATACATTGAGTACAGATATGAGAATACGCGGGCCAGGCACTCAAACTCCACGGTTGGTTTTTTTAGTTATGATGAATGTCGAGAGCTGCATACCGCAGGGAATGAGGATTCAGATGGTTGACTTCGCAGATAGTCCAGAGCAACAAGTTTTCAGAGCAAGTGTGGAAGAATTCTTCTCTGACAATTTCCCTGAGGCACTAGAGATGTCTAAAAATGATGACCCGCGAACTATGCGAAGCGTGAAGAATACACCCGCTAAGGAGGCCGCATTGAAAGAGTGGCGGACAGCCCTGGTTGATAAAGGTTGGATCGCCCCTGCATGGCCAAAAGAGTATGGTGGTGCTGACCTCTCTCCGATGGAACAGTTCATTCTGAATGAAACGATCGCGGTCCGTGGTGCGCCCCGGGTCGGCGTGCCCGATGTGGGCTCAACCATCATGGTACACGGCAACGATGACCAAAAAAAAGAATTCTTACCGCCGATGGTCAGAGGCGAAACCAGATGGTGTCAGGGTTATTCCGAGCCTGGATCGGGATCAGATCTAGCATCACTTCAGACCAGAGCAGTCCGGGACGGTGACGATTTCGTCATCAATGGCCAGAAAATCTGGACCTCGGGGGCACATCTAGCTAATTGGATGTTCGCACTGGTTCGTACCGATCCGGAAGCACCGAAACATCGCGGCATCACATATCTATTGTTTCCTATGGACACCCCTGGTGTGTCAGTCCGACCCTTGATCCAGATGCACGATCAACACGGATTCAATGAGACATTTTTTGAAGATGTACGTGTACCAGTCAAGAACGCTGTCGGTGAAATTGATAGAGGCTGGTACGTTGGGGCCACGCACCTCGATTTCGAGCGCTCGTCTATTGGTATGGCTGTCGGACAGGAACGGATCCTTGACGCTCTTCGAGAGTTTGTCACAGATCCAGCGGAGAAATCTTCCGGACGAAGTAGATCGGGGCGTCCGGATGCCGGTAGGCTGGAACTTGTGGACAGATATATCGAAGCAAGTGTGGCGAGGACCCTCTCGCAGAGAGTTATCTCGATGCAAGCCAGAGGCCTCATTCCAAATTACGAAGCTTCAATGACGAAGGCATTCAATACTGAATTTATGCAGAGGATAGCAAGGACCGCTGTACAACTACTCGGGAAATATGGTGATCTACGTGACCGAGAGCACCCCCGATCACCAATGCGTGGTCGATGGGCCACCATGTATCTGTCCACGGTCTCGGCAACAATCGCAGGTGGAACAAGCGAGATCCAGAGAAACGTTATTGCTACACGTGGCTTAGGCCTTCCCCGTGGCTAATTCTCCGATATTTCGTATCGGCCAGAATTGGAAGTAGTCCTGCGTTATGCCCTTTGCTGCTGATATCGGTGGTACTTCTATTCGGGTATCTATGGTAGACACTCGCTATGATCACTACACCCTGACGGAGCCTATCCGATTTTCAACAGACCCTGCGCGGGGATTTAATTCCGCTATGGACGAACTGGCAGCCGGCCTAAAGGATCTAGCAATTCAGAATGACATACCTCTCTCGTCTGAGAACATAGGTGTTGCATCTGCGGGACCAATTTCTATGTACGACGGAACATACGACTTCTCACCAAACCTTCCCGGCTGGCAGGGACATTCAGTATCGCGAGCGCTTGAAGAAATCCTGGGGGTCGCGGTATATACAGCACATGATGGGGCTATGGGGGTACTGGCTGAAAGCAAATATGGCCAACACCCCGACACCGCCAACCTCATATATGTCACTGTCAGCACAGGGATTGGTGCAGGAATCATTGCGAACGGAGAGATCGTTGCTGGAAGACAAAGTGGCGCTGGCGAAGTTGGACATATGATCGTGATGCCGGGACGTGGTTCGTGTAATAACGGTTGTGACGGCTGCCTCGAAGGAGTCAGTTCAGGCACTGCTATTGCTAGACGTGCCCAAGCGTTGATGGAGCACAGCCACGATGGAATGCTCAATAACACGTCAGGGCCACTTACTACAGCCGATGTCGTTGCCGCGGCACGAGCAGGAGATTCACTAGCCACATCAGTGATTGATGATGCACTTGAAGGCCTTGCCAATGGGCTCTCGGGTCTTCTGGCGATTTTCGATCCCGATGTAATCGTTCTCGGTGGTGGAGTAATAGATGGGCTTGGTCATTGGTGGGATGAGTTACTGGAGCGGACTCAGCACAAAGCATTGCCTCGTTACAAACATGTCCTTCCGGTTTCCAAAACAATCCTCGGTGGAGATGCGCCGCTTATCGGGGCTGCGGTCTTTGCATCTCAACAGAAGGAGGTCTATCAGGCCTGATCCTTTACCTCGCATTCCGCACCACACCAGATCGAGTGGTTTCCGATCAATGGCACTGAGCTGACATACCGCCCGCACCAACTTCCTCCTGGTAGACATCGCTCGTACGTGACCCCATATTCAATATCCCGGGCGATAAGTAACCAACAATAGCCGAGCATGTCGTTCGGCAAGAATCTAGTTCCCTGCTCATCAGTCACCTCTTCTACGTGACCAGCTAATTGAGGGAGGTAATCAATATTTTGGGAGTGTTGGTCAATCATCTCAACAGCTCGGCCGATGAGCTGAAATTCCTTTCTGTACTCTTCAAGCGAGGCATTATGCCGGAAGAATGGACCGCACTCATCAGTGAAACGTTCAATAATTGATTCTATTCGCCCCCGACGAAACCTGTTTCCGGTGACTTCGTCAGCAATACGTCGATGCAGATCAAAATTACGTCTAGCAAAGGGGTCATAGTCGCCCCAAGGTGCCGGGTTACGGAATAGCTGACTTAGTACAATATCCATATGCGTATTATCACTCTCTCACACTACAAATGCTGTAGCATGAGTTGCTGGTCACGAAAAAACATCAAGGAGGCCCGATGGCTGACATAATCACAACAGACTCTGGATTACAGTATGAAGTTCTAGTGGAAGGCGATGGCGCCACTCCCGGCCCGACCGATACCGTCTCAGCCCATTACCACGGCACGTTCGAAGATGGCCGAGTATTTGATAGTTCGGTCGACCGTGGCGAGCCTATTGATCTACCAGTGAACGGTGTCATTCAGGGATGGCAGGAAGCCTTACAGATGATGAAAGAAGGGGACAAATGGCGGCTAACTGTTCCTCCCCAGCTTGGATATGGTGAGGCCGGAGTCGGACC
>CAXGQC010000092.1:0-4661 GCA_964011795.1 uncultured bacterium
ATGTTCAGTTCTTTTTTTGTCATTGGTCTGACGTCATCCGCTCGACCAGGAATCAGGGAATCAACAAATTTGTCGAGGAGTTCAACCTTCTGTTCACCTTCAACTAATCGGCCACTACCAAATAGGGAAACAGAGCGATAGTTTATTGAACTGTGGAAGCCAGATCGTGCAAGGACCATCCCGTCAACATGTGTTACCGAAACACATGCTTCGTGACCAGCCCCTAAGTGCTGGAGCATCCGACTTTGGGCGTTGCCGTGTAAATATATGTTTTCCCCTTGCCGCATGATCGCCGTAGGAATTACGAATGGCGAATTGTTTTCTACGAAACCAACGTGGCAAATGATGGCCGCATCGATAATGGCGTAAATAGTTTCACGATCGTACTCAGCTCGTGCCGGTAGTCGTTTGAGTTCGTTACGGGGAGTTCGAGAAATAGGTTTCATGGCGATGAGTGTAATGCTTTCTCAAACGAAAAAGGGCGCAATATTCGCCGGAAATGACCGGCTACAAATCACCAATTGGTATGTGAGCCGTCTCTCCGACGGGGATGTGGAGGTTCCCAGAATGCAAACGGTTCCGTCAGTTTAGTTTCGTCCACGTCTACGCCGAGTCCTGGTGTCTCAGGCACCTGATAGCCGTGTCCTTCGAAGACCACTTGTTGGGGAAAGATTTCAAAATTTGGGTTATCAGCCCGTTCGAGATTCACTTCTAACCATGCGAAATTAGGAACGGCAGCACCAAGATGAACAGAGGCTGCGGTGCAAATTGGTCCCAGTGGATTGTGAGGCATTAGATCTATGTAATGCGCCTCCGCCCAGCCAGCTACTTTCATCGATTCTGTGAATCCCCCCACGTTGCAGATATCTAATCTCGCGTAGTTGGTTATTCCTCTCTCCAAATAAGGTAGGAATTGCCATTTTGAAGCGAATTCTTCTCCAATGGCAAAGGGGACGTCAGTGACTCTGCGAAGAGATTCATATGCTTCAGGAGATTCATCCCGTATCGGCTCCTCGATAAAATCAAGCGTGTGCGAAGGCATCATTTGGCAGAAAGAAGCAGCCTCGGCCACCGATAATCTATGGTGATAATCAATTCCAATTATTGCGTGATTACCGAGTTCCTCACGCGCCTGGATCAGCCATTCGGCCGTATTTGCGATAGATTCTCTTGGTTCGTAGACCCCACCACTCTGTATATCCATCTGGTCGTGAGATAACCTGAACGCATTGATACCCCGAGCCATAAACTCCTTTGCCTGTTCGATCATGTCCGGTCCGTATGGGCCGGGAGTAGAAGCAAAAATAGGTACCGTGTCTCGGTGCTTGCCTCCAAGCAATTCATAGACTGGCACGTTTAGTTTCTTGCCGACGATGTCATGGAGTGCCAAGTCGATCGCTGATATCGCAGCAGTAAGTGTTCGCCCACCTTCGAAATACTGGCTTCGGTACATCTCCTGCCAGAGCGCCCCCCGCCGCATTGGGTCTTTACCAATTAAAAATTCTCTGTAGTGCTCCACTATGCCCTGTACGCCTAGTTCCCTGCCAGAGAATCCAGATTCCCCCCATCCGTAGATGCCCTCATCGGTCTCTATTTTGACAAGAAGCTGGTTTCTACGGTCCACCCAGACGGCATATGTTTTGATCTCTGTTATTTTCACTGATTGTCCTTCAGGATTTGCTTAATCATCAGATACAAATTTTGGTGGGTGCTCCGCGATCACATCTTCGTTCAACTGGGCTCCCCAACCCGGGCCGGACGGAATTTGTATACTGCCAGCCTGAAAATCAGGTTTCCATGTCAAGATGTCGTCTTTCCACGGGACGTCATCAATATCAATTTCCATCACTCGGAAATTGGGAAGAGCTGTACAAAAATGGGCGCTCATCAGGCTTGACAGGTGCCCGTAAAAATTATGTGGCGCACAATTCACCTCATATGCCTCGGCCATAGCAGCTATCTTGTGTCCCAGCCACGCTCCATTCCAGGGGATATCAATAATCGCAACATCCACCGACGCATTTTCGAAAAATGGCTTGAATTCCCTCAGGCCGAATAGAGACTCGCAGGATGCAATAGGTGTCTGGATTCTTTCCCTGATGGAAGCTAGAGCAACAGGATCATATAAATCTATTTCGATCCAAGTGAGCTGGAGGTCATCTATTCCACTTGTGATTTGCCGATATCCCTCTGGTCTGAAATTGAAATTCAGGTCTAGTCGGATCCCTACGTCCGGACCTGCGCCCTCTTCCATCGCCGTGAGCTGGTTTCTCAAATCATCTACCAGACCGATTGGTGGGTTTAATTCGGGCCAACCTGGTGCCCCTCCGAAACCAGGGCCGTGGTGACCAATCTTTCCATTTTTATCAAAGACAATCATGTTGGTCTTGAGGCCTGTAAAACCTTCACTGTTCACTCGTTTTCCAAGTTTTACAAGATCGTCAATTGTCTCAAGTGGATCAACACCACATAACTCGGCAATCTCTGGATTTACGAGATATGTTCCGCAGTGACTCCAGTAGACCGGTATTTCCTTTCTTATAGCGCCACCAAGCAGGTCATACACAGGCACGTTCAGTGCTTGCCCTTTTATGTCGAGAAGTGCATTTTCGATTGCTGCTATCGCTTGCTGGTTTACTCCACCTGGGGCCTGACGTGTGACAGCATAGAGATATTGATGGATTCGCTCATGTTCCATCGCGTCCATCTCTATTATCCGGTCTACAAGTCGCTTTATCACCACAGACAGTCCTGGACTTCCGTAACATTCGTTGAACTCGGCGATACCTGTTATACCGTCAGTTGTCTGTAGTTTGAGGAAACTGAAATCCCGCCAGCCGGCATTGCAGTGAAGTATTTCACATCCTGTAATTTGCATGATTTGTTCCTTCTTCATTACTAAGTTGTTGTTGAATATCATAAGTATTTGGACGGAAAAGAGATAACGTGCGCTCAAATGAACGGATTAATAGAGTTTAGACAGGCTGCGTGCTCAGCTTCAATTTGATTTCATCTAATTGTCGTTCTAGCCGATGGTTGAGCACTCGATATTGAGATTCCTTCGAGACTGGGGCGGCTTCAACAAGGTTGCCGTAAAGCATCCATTGAGGTGATGCATCAACAAAAGCCGGCCAAGTAGGCAGCGTTTTGTTGTTCGGTCCGCCACTTCTAGCAAATTCAGCCCAAGTTCGGTTGATGGTTTTGGCCAATTGTTTCCCTGTCTTCGACTTAGGAAATATCGGTGAACGAAGATCGAAGACGTATCCAAGTTCGGCCGCATGGTACGCCCCTGCTGTTTGTGTTTTAGAGGGTGGTTGCTGATTGAAATAGTAGAGAAACGTATTGGGATTCTTTTGAGCATGCAATCGGGCATAGTAGAACGCTGGCGCTCCAAATAACGAGTCTCCTAACATCTCCTGTTTGGAAAGATAGTCAGAATCCTCGATGCCTGGATAGAGTTCCTTTATCAAGTCGGCATCATCCAGAAATTCTCGTGAAAGTAACCTGTCCATTTCTGCGGGAGAAGGTTCAAGTCCTCGATACTCAATGAGCGGGATTGGAATATGCGGCGCGAATAATGATCCCTCGTCCGAATTACTTCCTACAAGCAATGGGACATTTGATTGCTTTCCTTGTCTGAAGGATTCAAAAGGACTCATTGGGAGGATGTACCCGTCAATTACTGGGAAGAAGCTTCGCAACTCGAAATCGTCTTCAGATCTGATGTGGGCCATAATTTCAGATGCCGGTACGCGTCGCAAGGCATCCATTTGATTTGGTGACGAAGTAAAGTTATCTGCAAATCTTTTCCCCCGTAATTCACCAGATTCGTGACCCAAAACAGACTCTTTTTGGTGGTGCATCTGACCAGAATTGGCTCCACTCTGAATAATGGCTCGTGCGAAAAGTCCGTCAGCGAGGGGTGAGGTCAGCATATGCGCGACAGATTCACCTCCAGCAGACTCCCCGAAAATAGTCACCTGATTAGGGTCTCCTCCAAACTCTTGGATATTTTCCTGGATCCATTGCAATGCAGCGATCTGGTCGAGTGTGCCATAGTTGCCACAGGTACCATTTTCAGATTCGAGACTTAAATCTTGATGGCAGAGATAGCCAAAGACACCTAGCCGGTAATTAATTGTGACTAGTATTACGCCTTCGTGGGAGAATGAATCGGTTTCATAAGGGAATCCGCTACCTGTCCCGTCTTGGTGATCTCCTCCATGTATCCAAACCATGACAGGGGAACTTGCTCCCATATTTTCTGCAGGAGCTCGGATATTGAGATAGAGGCAATCCTCAGATTGTTTGCGTTTCTGAACCACACTAGCAAGATTCATAAAACATTTAGCGAATGTGCGTTTTAGAAAACCGAATCCTGACTGATCTATGATCTCACCGATGAATAGTTTTGATTCCGTGCCTAGCTGCCAGGCGGCAGAAGCATATTTTGTGGCATCGAGAGTATCCGTCCACGGTTCTGGCTTGACCGGCGGCTTCCACCTTAAGTCGCCCACCGGAGCCTTTGCATAAGGGATACCCTTAAAAACACGTATACCTTTTTCTACCGAACCTCGTATCAATCCATCGTGTAATTTGATCGTGGTGTGTTGCATGCTGCAAGAATATTTCTTTATGGGCTCTCGTAACTGTCTTGATCG
>CAXGQC010000093.1:0-4639 GCA_964011795.1 uncultured bacterium
ACGAAATGGGATGGGACCCAATAGTCTTTACTTTAAGCGACCCATTTTCAGGTCTGGAAACAGATATACAAATTATTGGGATCATCTCCAACACTGCGACAACTGTGCGGGTTGAATGGTCAGCGTTGTTTGTTGGAGAGAGTTTGGTTGATCAGAATTTCTTCGGTGGTTATCAAGACAATTTTTACGTCATTTCGACCGAGGGTACAGACTCTATTGACCTCGCTCGCGGTATCGAGAGTGCCCTTCTTGAGAGTGGCGTTCAGGCTAGTTCAATAGCTCAGGAGGTCGAGGAGTCTGCGAGTCAGAGCAATGCTTTTTCAGCATTATTTGAGGGTTTTACTGCGTTAGGTCTCATCGTGGGTATCGCAGCACTTGGTGTTATTGCGTTCCGAACAGTCGCTGAACGCCGACAACAGATTGGTATGCTCCGTGCTATTGGGTATAGGTCACGACTTATAGGTGTTTCGTTTTTCTTGGAATCGACATTTATTTCGGTGACAGGGATTCTTCTTGGTTTGGGGTTGGGATACGGGATTTCGTACAACTTGTTAACTTCTGAAGAATTTACTGAGGCAGGATTGGAGACCGGGTTTGATGTTCCCTGGACAAGAATCCTGATATTTATCGGGCTTGCATTTGTTACTAGTTCAATTATGACATTGATCCCAGCGCGTTCTGCTTCACGCGTGCCTGTGGCCGAAGCATTGCGTTACAACGGATAGTTGTTGTTGGTTGCCTCTTGGTGCGTGTATAATTGACGTCCGCTCTTACTTGGGACCTGAATAGTTTGAGACGGAAATATTGATTTATTTGGACATCCTTTAATGATGTCAGATGCCTCTAAAGGCGCGTGTGATGAGTAGACGCTTGTAGGACTTAACTACTAGCTGCATTGTTTACCTGTCGTCAAATGGATTATGCGTAGTTGTTGGTTGAAGGACCATATGATGAATAATATTGAAGCGACCGCTAGGAACGGACTTTATTGCAGTGAGTTCGAACACGATTCCTGTGGAGTCGGCTTCCTTGCGCAGCTAAATGGTCAGAAGTCGCATCGGCTTGTTGAGGATGGACTTTCCACATTACGGAACCTCAATCACAGAGGCGCGTGTGGTTGCGAGGAAAATACCGGTGATGGTGCCGGAATTCTTTTACAGATCCCCCACGAGTTTTTTTCATCTGTGTGTGTCGATTTGAATATTTCACTACCGGACGAGGGTAAATATGGTGTGGGAGTTCTTTTTGCTCCTAAATCAGAGAAAGACCAGACTGCTCTCCGGAATCTCATAGAGGAAATCATTAATAGTGAGGGTTTGAACGTTCTGGGATGGAGGGATGTTCCTACAGAAGTCGATAAAGCTGATGTTGGCAACACGGCTCGAGAAGCCGAACCGGCTATTCTTCAAGTGTTTGTTGATTCTTCTAATTCCGACTTGGCAGGAGACGTTTTAGAGCGCAAGTTATATGTGGTGAGGAAACTCTTCGAGAAACAAGCGACTCAAATCGGATATGACGGTGATTTGGCGTATTTCCCAAGTTTTTCTTGTCGCACGATCATCTACAAAGGCATGTTGACACCTGATCAGCTGCAGCAATATTTCCCAGATTTGAGTGATGAGAGAGTAACTAGTGCCTTGGCGATGGTCCATTCTCGGTTTAGTACCAACACATTTCCAAGCTGGAAATTGTCTCATCCTTATCGAATGATTTCTCACAATGGTGAGATAAATACGGTCCGCGGCAACGCAAACTGGATGCGCGCGCGCGAGGCATTATTTAGTTCACCTCTCTACGATGATGTGTCAAAAATAATTCCCGTGGTTGATGAGGAAGGTAGCGATACTGCAATTCTGGATAATGCGCTCGAACTATTGGTGCAGTCAGGATGGCCGCTGGCTCATGCCATGGCGATGTTGATCCCAGAGGCGTGGAATGGTCATGAATCCATGCCTCAGGAGAAAATCGATTTTTATGAGTACCATTCCACGGTGATGGAACCGTGGGACGGTCCTGCATCAGTTGCTTTTACCGATGGCAAAACGATTGGTGCGGTGTTAGATAGGAATGGATTACGCCCATCACGATACGTCGTCACCAAAGATGACTTGGTAGTGATGGCTTCGGAAGTAGGAGTGTTACCCATCGAGCCAGAACGAATCCTGCTCAAGGGTCGTTTGGAACCAGGCAAAATGTTCTTAGTTAGCCTCGAAGAAGGCAGGATCATTGATGATTCCGAATTGAAACTGAGTCTGGCAGGTAACCAACCTTATAAGAAATGGAATGAAACTCATCTGCACCCAATTGAATCATTACCGGTTGCTGACTCAAGAGCGGCGTTTGAGGGAGAAGAATTGCTTCAACTTCAAAGGGCATTCGGATACACCGTGGAGGACTTGAAATATATTCTGAGCCCGATGATGGCACGTGGTGAGGAGTCTATTGGCTCTATGGGTACTGACACACCATTGGCAGTGTTGTCTGACGAACACCAATTGCTATATAACTATTTCCAGCAATTATTCGCGCAGGTCACGAACCCTCCACTTGATGCTATTCGAGAAGAAATTGTTACGGCGTCAGATACGGTACTGGGACCTGAGGGTAATCTTTTGGATCAGTCGTTACCAGATATTGATCTTGTGAAATTAAAGACTCCTTTCTTAGATAATTCGGAATTGGCTCAGATCATCGCACTCGAGAATGATGATCGTTTTGGTTCGACAGTGATTCCAATACATTTCGACGCTAACGGAGGTGATACTGCATTATCAGCCGGACTCGATGAGCTCTTTTCTGCTGCAGACGAAGCTATTGCTTCTGGTTCGACGATACTAGTTTTAAGTGATCGTGGAATCGACGCAGGAAATGCTCCAATACCGGCACTGCTGGCGGTTTCGGGTCTACATCATCATTTGGTGAGGGAGAAGAAACGTACAAAAGTTGGCCTTGTTGTTGAAACCGGTGAGGCACGTGAAGTCCATCATTTTGCTCTATTGATCGGATATGGTGCCAATGCTATCAATCCGTACCTAGCTCTTGATTCTCTTTCACGATTGCAGGCAGATGGATATATCGATACTGATTTCGATGAGCAAGAGGCCAAGAATCTTTATTTAAAATCCCTCAAAAAAGGCGTTATTAAAGTCATGTCGAAAATGGGTATTTCAACTGTGCAAGCCTATCGTGGGGCACAAATCTTTGAGGCTATTGGTCTTAGTTCCGAACTCGTTGATAAATATTTCACAAAGACACCGTCGAGGATTGAGGGAGTTGGTTTAACTGAACTCGGTAAGGAAACAGTTGGTCGACACCGAATCGGGTTCCCAGATCGCGAAGGTGGACTCTCTGACTTGAATTGGGGTGGTGTATACCAGTGGCGAAGGGACGGGGAATACCATCTTTTCAATCCAGATACGGTCTTCCGTTTGCAGCACGCTACAAGATCCGGTAAGAGAGAAATTTTTAAAGAATATACCGAACTTGTTGACAATCAGAGCAAGAATCTAGCTACGCTTCGAGGATTGTTTGAGATAAGCGAATCTCAGACTCCGGTATCGATTGACGAAGTCGAGCCAGTGGAGGAGATATTCAAACGCTTCAAAACAGGCGCTATGTCGTATGGTTCGATTAGTGCAGAGGCACATGAAACACTGGCGATTGCTATGAATAGGCTCGGAGGTAAGAGTAATACAGGTGAAGGCGGTGAAGATCGTCGAAGATTCACACCGGATGCCAACGGGGACTTACGTCGCAGTGCGATAAAACAAGTCGCGTCTGGAAGATTTGGCGTGACAAGTGAATACCTAGTGAACTCGGATGAAATTCAAATCAAAATGGCGCAAGGAGCAAAACCAGGAGAAGGTGGGCAGCTGCCTGGTCATAAAGTGTATCCATGGATTGCGGATGTACGTAACTCGACTCCCGGTGTCCCCTTAATCAGCCCACCACCCCATCACGATATATATTCGATTGAGGATCTCGCTCAACTCATACATGACCTCAAGAACGCTAACTCACTTGCTCGTATATCAGTGAAACTAGTAGCTGAAGTAGGTGTAGGCACCGTTGCGGCAGGAGTCGCCAAGGCCAAGTCAGATGTTGTCCTAATTAGTGGTCACGATGGTGGAACCGGTGCGAGCCCTCTCACTTCATTGAAGCATGCGGGAGTGCCTTGGGAACTTGGTCTTGCTGAAACTCAGCAGACGTTAGTGTTGAATAAATTAAGAGACCGAATCACAGTAGAGGTGGACGGTCAATTGAAAACAGGTAGGGACGTCATCATAGGTGCTCTGCTTGGAGCCGAAGAGTTCGGGTTTGCGACCGCCCCACTGGTTGTTATGGGCTGCATTATGATGCGGGTCTGTCATCTTGATACGTGTCCAGTAGGGATAGCTACTCAGAATCCTGAGTTACGTGAGCGATTTGAGGGACAGGCCGAACACGTTGAGAATTTCTTTCATTTTATTGCTGAGGAAATTCGCGAGTACATGGCAGCGATGGGATTCCGGAAGTTTGATGAAATGATTGGTCGTAGCGATCTTCTTGACATGAACGCGGCCATACAACATTGGAAAGCCGATGGTCTTGATCTGTCGCCTATTCTTTATCGTCCGGAGGTGGACGATGATGTTGCCAC
>CAXGQC010000094.1:0-4593 GCA_964011795.1 uncultured bacterium
TTCATTAAATTCAGGGGGCGCATCACGAAGAAAGAGCTTAAGTCCTTGATGTCTTTGCTCGTTTTGCCACTCGTTATCTAGCGAAAGGGGGACAAGTTTTTCGGAAGCCTCCGGTCCGAGAATCAACTCTCTTAGTGCGTCTCGGACCATCGCTCCTCCCTCTATATCTTGTTGAATACGCCTCACTGTAGGGAAGCGATCAAGGCGCTGTCGAATATGTTGGAGAGCCACACCGATGATTCCAGGTAATGCGTGAGTAGGTGCACCTGTATGTAATCTGATTTTAATTTCGTGTTCTTCCCATATTACAGAAGATAGAGTCTCTCCCTCAAAACCTTCGAACTTTATCTCGCGCTGCATTTCACTTTTCACTCGACTCTCAATCTGACCAAACAGCTGATTCAAATCATTGCCGATTTCTTTACCTATGACTTTCATTTCCACCTCGCATATGATCCAAGGACATTCACCCAGGAAGTCTTCATTTCCATCTCTTCTAATGCTTGGGCGACATTTTCATCGCTTTGGTGACCTTGTACATCCACTGAGAATATGTATGTTCCCAGCTGGCGTCTGGTTGGTCGGGATTCGATACGGGTGAGGTTGATTCCTCGCTTAGCAAATATCTCCAGAACATTCACAAGCGAACCCGCACTTTCAGCATCGATGGTATTGAAAACTAGAGTAGTTTTATCGTCACCAGTCGAGGTGGTTTTATCCTTCGAAAGAACCAGGAAGCGTGTGGCATTATGTTTTTCATCACCGATGTCCCTGGCAAGAATATAGGCACCGAATTCTCTAGCTGCTAGGTCGCCAGCGATAGCTGCGGATGCTCCGTCTGCCATAGCTGCCTCTACAGCTGCTGTGGTCGAGAGTAGTTCTATTTGATTTGCTTGAGGGACCAGTGATTGGAGAGATTGCCGGCATTGGGCGAGTGCCGACGGATGACTGAACACAGTATTTATTTTGTCCAAATCTAAATGATCACGCCCGATGAGCATATGCGATATATCGAGAACTACTTCTCCGTATATGTTCAAAGGGAAATGCGGGTTTAACAATAAATCAATTGTCTCGATAGACACGGTCCCAGCTATTGAGTTTTCAAAGGCACAGACAGCCATATCTGCATCATTACGGATAACCGTATCAATTACCTCGGCTACGCTAGGTAAAGGTATGAGTTCAGCATCCCCGCCGAAAGCACGAGCAGCCATTTCTGTGTAGGTGCCCGCTGGACCTAAATGTGTAACCTTTTTCATGAAAGGAATCCATCAAATTTCTGCAATTTTTGATTTGTCTTCTGTAGTTCCAAGTTCTGATTATATTGGCTATGTCCTTCAAGTGTGTTCAAGTGTGAGTGACCGCGCAGCAATTTCAAGAAAAACGCCCCTGAAATTGCTTAACAAAATACGGCTAATTTGATCTATCTACACTCTATTTTGGCCCGTGGGGTGGGTCTTACCATCCAGTCCTAGCTTGCTGGAGACTGGATGGTAAGACGAAAGCTTTGGAGTGATCTAGTGCCTTTCATGATGCTTGTGATCCACTCAGGCCGCTACCACAAAAGTTATTAAAAGGAGTTACTGTAAGAGTGAGAAAAATTGGAGCGCTCGCTAGCTACCTTGAAAATCAGGCTCCCGCCTCGCTGCAGCGGCGCTAATGCCCTCACGAAAATCCGCAGTCTTTCTAAGCCATTCCTGTTCAACTTGTTCACGGTCTACCGCGGTTCTAAATTGCTCGACTAGACCTCTGCGCATCGTTCGTCGGATGGCACGCACGGAAAGTGGACCCGACGAAGCAATCTCATTAGCGAGCACCCCAGCTCTAGTTCGTAGACCTGCAAGGTCAACTACTTCGTCACACAGGCCGAGTTGTAACGCTTCGTCTGCTTTTACTCGTCGGCCAGTGAGAAGGAGATTCATTGCAGCCTGACCACCTACCAGTTTTGGTAAAGTGACAGTAAGACCAAATCCATGGTGGAAACCCAATCGTGCAAAGTTAGCGCTGAATCTGGCTTCACGAGCAGCAACTCGAAAATCGGCCGTCAAAGCCAGACCCAAGCCCCCACCGATTGCGGCCCCTTGTATAGCCGCGATAACGGGTATTTCACCTAGCATCATTCTGGTACCCTGCTCGTAAATGTGATTTCTACCAGTAGCAGTCCCAGAGGACACTACCTGTTGTTCCTCGGTTGTTAGTTGTCCAGTAGTGACCACAGAAGAACCCGCACAAAATGACTTTCCTTCGGATGCCAATATAATTGCGCGACATTCGGTCTCATTTGCCAAGAATTCGTAGGCATCAGCAATTGACGTCACCATTGCCTGGTTAAAATAATTGTGGGGTGGCCGGTGGATCTCGACTGTGGCTACGAACCCATCCATATTTACTGTGACGTCTGTCTTTGAAAAATCACCCACTGCACCCATATTCTGCCTCCTATGCAGAAGAGTTTAAGGGCATCAGCAGTGTCGAATGAATCATATTATTTGTATTCTGTTTAACTATTTACCCCGTGTGGTTGAGTTTCAGGAAAATAAGTCTGGTCAGGTGTTCAGAGTTTGTATTCGATGACTTTGAGACCGGTTAGGAGAACAAATAAAGCCAAAAGAGCTATTAAGGGGAAAGATGATTCAAAGAAACTTATCAGTAATAGGGAAATAGCTATTCCAAAGAGCGGCCAGATAAGTTTCATGATCACGAGATGTTCATCTCTCTATGCCGACATATTTGTCGCCTGAACTAGCTGATTGGACACACATATCTAGAAATAATTGATGCATACGCACATCTTTGCCTAATTCTGGATGGAAGGATGTTGCCAGCATGTTTTCTTGTTTAGCAGCTACTATTGGACCTTGTTCTAGCCTAGCCAAAACTTGGGTGTCCTGACCTACATCCTCAATTATTGGGGCGCGGATAAAGATTGCATTTAGCGGGTCTCCGTTAATACCCTCTATGTGCAGTTGTTTTTCGAACGAATAAATTTGAGATCCGAAGGCATTTCGAGTGACTCTGATATCCATAAGTTGTAGAGATGGACGGTCAAGATTTGTTACCTCTTTTGCTAGCAATATAGCTCCTGCACATGTTCCCCACACTGGCAAGCCGGCAATTATTTTTTCTCTAATAGGATCTATTAATTCATAGGCAATGAGTAGCCTTGCGATCGCTGTACTCTCCCCGCCTGGAATGATCAGTCCGTCGACATCTGTGAGATCAGACTCACGCCTGACATTGGTTATTTGCGTATCAAGAATCGTAAGAATTTCTGCATGCTCGGCTACGTCTCCTTGCAAAGCAAGGATCCCAATTTTAAGTGACACTGTTTGTTACGAACCTCGTCCGGCCATGAGCTCATCAGGAAGTAACTGTGCCACTGACAACCCTCTCATAGCAGTTTGCGGTACTTCAGCTGAGACTTCAGCGAGAATTTTAGGATCATCAAAATATGTGACTGCCTTGACTATGGCTGTCGCCATAGCCTTTTGTTGTGCCAGTCTTTTGTTGTCATCATCTATGTCCGCGGCAGACTTAAAGATTCCAGACCCGACGAACACTCCCTCAGCTCCTAATTGCATCATCAGCGCTGCATCTGCAGGGCTAGCCACTCCTCCCGCGGAGAAATTAACGACCGGGAGAGATCCTGTCTCTGCAGTGCCGCGTAAAAGTTCGATAGGCACTTGTAAATCCCTTGCCTCTGTATAGAGTTCATCATTCCGCATCGAAGTCAATTTTCTTATTTGTCCGTCTATAGTCCGAAGATGTCGAACGGCTTCGACAATATCACCGGTACCTGCTTCTCCCTTGGTGCGAATCATTGCGGCACCCTCGCTAATTCTTCTCAGAGCTTCACCTAGATTTCTCGCACCGCAGACGAAAGGAACGGAAAAGTTGGTTTTATCTATGTGGTTTTGTTCATCAGCTACAGTAAGAACTTCCGATTCATCAATATAATCAACCCCTAGAGCCTCCAATATCTGAGCTTCCACAAAGTGCCCAATTCGGGCTTTTGCCATTACAGGTATCGAAACACTCGATTGAATTTCTTGAATCAGCGTCACATGACTCATCCGAGCGACACCACCATCTCGTCTGATGTCAGAAGGAACTCTTTCGAGGGCCATAACGGCTACCGCTCCAGCCTCCTGGGCGACTATAGCTTGTTCAGCGGTGACTACATCCATAATCACCCCACCTTTGAGCATCTGGGCCAAGCCGGATTTCACGGTCCAGCTGCCAACTTGAGGATTACCGTCACTCTTATCTTGTGTAGATCCGTTGTTAGTCATTGCTTTCTCCCACTGAATGTTAAATCTAATTGTATCCTGTAGAGAGTAAATGTCCTTATAGTTTTATAATGACTTCTCCTCTACCCGAACGACGATCGCTAGATCATCATGACTTTACTGAAGAATATCCGAACGGGATTCTATTCGGATTAGTTTCTGATACTCATATACCTGAGGCAAGGTTCGATGTTTTTGACCAAGCATACAATGCCTTTAAGGAAGTAGACTTTATCTTGCATGCGGGCGATATGCATGATATCGCGGTTTTGGACTATTTTGAGGAGAGATGTGGAAAGCC
>CAXGQC010000095.1:0-4581 GCA_964011795.1 uncultured bacterium
TTGGAATACGTCATTTATGAAAAGAGAGGCCACGTGGCCTATATCACACTCAACCGTCCCGACCGTATGAATGCCCTTGGCAAACAACTCGGTGCTGAACTGCGGCAAGCTGAAGAAGAATTTGCGAACGATGACGATGCCTGGGTTGGTATTTACACCGGGGCTGGCGACCGCGCATTCTGTGCGGGCCGAGACCTGAAAGAAGTTGCAGAAACAGAAGGAAAAGATACCGGACCAACGCCCAAGCGTGACTTCGGTCGTGCGCCAGTTGATCTAGGAAAACCAACTATAGCTGCCATCAACGGAGCAGCTTATGGAGGCGGTTTAGAAAAAGCACTTACATGCGACATACGAATATGCTCTGACAATGCCCGTATGGCTCTGGCCGAAGTCAAGGTGGGACTCTGCCCACCCGGTGGAGTCTTCGACCTCCCGAGATTAGTCGGTCTATCGAATTCGATGTGGCTTTTACTCAGTGGAGAACCTGTAGACGCTCAAGAAGCTCTTCGAATGGGCCTCGTGACTAAAGTAGTATCACAGGCTGACTTACTAGATACCGCAACCCAGATGGCTGAAACGATAGCCGGGAATGCGCCACTCGCAATCAATGCCACCCGAAAGCTCGCTCGATTCGGTCTTGAGCTGCCATCAGATTACGCTCGGAAGATGAGTGCTCAACTGGTGGAATCAGTTTGGACATCCGAGGATCAGATAGAGGGTGCCAAGGCTTTTGCTGAGAAACGACCGCCTGTCTGGAAAATGAAATAACTAAACCAGAGGTGCGATCAATTCAGCATACCGATCGAGTATCGGAATTACTTCATCAGACTTCGCTGATGGAAGCCCAAATACTGCTCTATCCACGCCGAGATCGATAAGCTCATCGATAGCTTCTCTGTTGGGCGCTGTACCCCAATTACTCACAGGGATCGGATCCCTACCAGCAGCGTCAGTTGCCTCTCTGAGCTCCTCGAGTCGACCTGGCAAATCGACTCGCGGACCTATTGGCATCCACTCATCAGCATATTTTATAACTCGTGAGACAGCTCCTGCTCCGGCGTTTCCAAGCAATATTGGTGGATACGGTTTCTGAACTGGCTTTGGCCAAGACCAAATTGGATCAAAGTCAACAAACTCTCCGTGATATTCAGCTTCATCATTCGTCCAGATTTCAATCATCGCTTCAACTCGCTCGCGAAGCAATTTCCAGCGTCTCGTCGGATCAGTCCCGTGATTTTCCATCTCTTCTCTATTCCAACCACCGCCGATACCAAAAAGGAATCTGCCATTCGAAAGATAATCCACGCTAGCCACCTCTTTAGCCAACGTTATCGGGTCTCTCTCGATCACAAGTGCAATACCCGTTCCGAGCTTCAGGGTTTCGGTGGTGGTCGCCGCCGCACTTAATGCCACAAAAGGATCTAACGAATGATAATACTGCTTCGGCAACTCCCCGCCACCGGGATACGGTGACTGTCTGTTCGCAGGGATATGCGTGTGCTCAGGAAACCAAATCGACTCAAATCCGCGCGCTTCGACTTCCCTGGCAAGCTCGTCCGGATACATCGCATAATCTGTCATAAACATATTGACGCCAAATTTCATAGTTTCCCTCTTTCATAATTGAAGTTTCGACAGCTTATCTCATCACGCAGTGTCTGTGGTTAGCACCTATATTTCGAACGGCATACCAAGTTGAGCAAACTGCTCAGATGTCGGCTCAGCTCAGCAGAACCACGCCTCTATCAGCCCAGGAACGAAGTCATCGGTCCCCGCCTGGCGTTTTGGCACCGGCTCGGTATCTTTGAACACACTGATCCAGATCTGCTCAAAAGTATCTGCAATGAAGGTCTCCGATTGAGAATCATGACTATCCTCAACAATCTTCATAATATCCTCTTGCAGATCATCAACCTCAGGATTTTCCCATTTGAAACTCAACTTCGAATCGTCGAATTCGAGCAGCCTGTTCTCGCCTCTCAAAACATCTTCGAGAAGTGATCGAGGTGGTACCAGCAACCTGATGGCGTACTGAATCGGTGGCGTCCGACTTACCAAATCATGCTCATACACAAAACGCAGAAGAGTCTGCATATCCTCAAGGCTTGTCCAAGGTGTAAACGGCAGCCACGTCGGTATAATCGGAATGTCGACTTCACTACCAATACGTAACACCAGCTCTAAATCCTGAGAAGTATGCCCTTTTTGCAACCTATCCAAAATATCGTCATTGAGTGACTCAAAAGCAGAGGTGATAAACAAGCATCCCAAGTCTCTCATCTCCGGCAGTCGATGTTCATACTCGATCAAATGCTCCACCTTGATAGTGGCATTAAATGTAATTTCAGGATGCCTTCTTCTCATTTCATGCAGGATTTCAAAAGAATGGGGTACAGCATTAAAAAAATCTGGATCGGTGAAGGTGATATGACGCGCTCCATGTCCTATGTGATTTTCAATATCCTCCAGAACTATCTCAGGTGAAACAAGTCTGAGTTTCCCCTCGTACACTGACGGAATTGGGCAATGCAAACATGTATGAGCACAGCCACGAGTTGCCTCCACTGCACCCACAGGAACGTTGCCATCTAAGCGTCGGGCTCCCCCATAATGCTCGGGGGGTTTCAAACCACCTCTGTTCGGGACGACATGTCCTGCACGATCGAATCCAGGTGTTGTCCCGATGCCATTTATCCGGGAGATATCTAGTGAAATACCATCGGCCAGGTTGCTACTCACCTCTCCAAGCGCAGCCTCAAATTCGCCACCAACCCAAAGATCAACTGCATCTTCCGACACCTCTCTGTCTGCCATCAGAGATGCATATAGCCCATAACCAATAACTAACAAATCAGGGTTTCGGGCCTTCGACTTTGCTGCGAATTCCAGACCGAGTCTAGTGCCAGTGTGCATCGCACATGAAATAGCTAATACATCCACGTCAGACAAATCGACATCGGATAATCCCTCATGAGATAAATCCAAAGGAATTACATGATGGCCATTTCGGTCAAAAATCGCAGCGGCAGTTGCCACTGTGCCTGGTTGCTGTCCCTGCTCGTACGCTGATACGACCAAGATCGTTGCAGATTTTTTAGTTTCGAGATTCAAAGACAACTCAACTTTCAAACGGTGTGTCGTAATTACAGGCTACGTTACTCCGCTATTAGCCAAAACACTCCCCTTACCGGTAGCTCATTTACGTCGAGTAATGAAATTGCGGAACCACTATCCACAAATGTTGCCGCAGGAGACTCTGTCGTAGTAATGTTTCCCTGTTTATCCTTGAGCATGAGCTCGGTGGCGACTTGGTCTACCGGATAAGCCCAGCACATTCCTCCATACTTTGACATACATTTTGGTACAAAATTGACTACCTTGAACAAGGATGGACTTTGCAGGTCTTCCGGCCATTCATTTTCGATCCAAGTATCTCCAACCCGTGGGCGATTCTGTTGATACCTCACATCCAAAACAAATAATTCAAAGTCAGTTGCAGCTTCCAAGACCTTATATGACCCGCCGGTGACTCCGTTACTTATTTCCAATTCGTACCAAGCCTCAAATGCTGGCGCTCGCTCGCAGGCATCTCCCTCAACTAACTCCTCATTGATCCAACAGAACACAGTTACCTTCTGAATGGTGTCAGGCGTTGGCATCTGAGTCTGACTAGCTGACTGCCCGCTCTCCTGGACACGACGGCCGGCCTTCCGATCTCGTGGATTTGTGCTCGTATCTTGAGATTCGTTGTCTGCAGAGCTCGAATCACCAAGCTTCTGGTCCGCTTCCTTGAGTGTTTCGGAGGCCTCTCGCAGCGGCGCCAAACTCCCCTTGAGTGCTTTAGATGTCTCGTCGGACGCGACTGAATCGATAACTGAAAATGCTTTACTCATGCCCTGCTCTATGGTGGAAAGTCCCTCTGCTAGGGCACCTAAATCAACAGGTGAAGTAGGAGAGGCAATGGGAGTAAGCCAGACTTGTTCTGGAGTCTCGGTAGAGGTAGCTTCGCCTGGGCGCGGTCCAAAGCGAGGCTCGTTGCCGAGCTCACACGCCATAAGGGTCAAAAGCACGAGCGTCAGCGCAATTAATCTCACAAAATTATTATACCTAGACTATCCTGCAACAGAGAATGAGCTATATGGAGGTTCAATGCATGGGTAGACTAGAAAATCTTGTAGCCGTGGTGACAGGTGGAGGTCGAGGTATTGGCCGAGCAATTGCTCTTGAGTTAGCTCGTGAGGGTGCAAGTGTTGTCATCTCTTCGAGAACTCGAGACCAGTTGAATTCAGTTGTAGATGAAATCGAAAGTATCGGCAGTAGTGCTCTCGCAGTTGAAGCCGATGCGCTGGTTCGAGAAGACTCAAAAGAACCTGTCCGCAAGGCTGTTGAGCAGTTCGGAAAGATAGACATTTTGGTCAACAATGTGGGAGGCGGAGTGCCAGGAGATCAGAACCCCTATACGCACGACGATGACACATTTGAGATAAACCTCGCGCTCAATCTTACATCCGCTTATTGGACTACTCGAGAAGCCCTGCCACACATGAAAGAAAATGGATACGGACGAGTTTTGACCATCGG
>CAXGQC010000096.1:0-4392 GCA_964011795.1 uncultured bacterium
GCAGACTCATCATAATTACCTGTCCCACCAAGATGAGCACCAATTAATCGGAGATCCGGGAAATTATTAGCAATAGTATCCATATGGAATGGACGCATACGTGTAGCCGATGCATTTCTGCCAAAACTTAGTATCTGCTCCTTTATCCGTCGCTCTTGTGAAGCGAGATAGGTTTTTGCTGCATCTTTGTCTCGGCGCGGATGAGTAATCGCGTAATCGATTGGACCACCAATGACTCCCATATGGAGTAGAATCGGCATTCCAAGCCGCTCGGCCATCTCATACACAGAAAAATATTTCAGGTCGTCGTATGCCCTCTTCACACCGATCATTTTTAGACCGACGTAACCCATCTCGAACAGCTGCTGAACTGCCCGGCCATCAATATCTTCTGGATCGACCACTGCTGATGGCAGAAAAAAATCCTCATGACGTCGTGCATATTCCAGTGATTCTTCATAGCTTAGACCGAAACGTCCACCAGCCAATAAGCTCGCTTTAACTACCCCAGCCGCTCTCAAAGCATCAGCTCTCTCGTCGATGGCCTTCGCATTATCCTGTGAATCCGGGTCTTGCCAATTACGCGGGAAATGGCAGTGCACATCAAAAATTGGATTAGCCATCAAATTACCTCCAGAGCTTTAACAGACAACAGACTACATCAATATGCTGTTAGATCGGTCGTGATGTGCCAAGAAAGCGGATCGCGAACCCCATTTTCTGCCAAAACTCAATAGCAGGTTGGTTCCCGTTCAAAATATCTGCTTCCACCTCTCTCACCTCTCGATCAGCAAACAGCTTAAGTAATTCATCAACCGCCCCAGAGCCATAGCCCATCCGTCTGAAATCATTAAAAATACAAAATTCGCTGATAGAACCCTTTAGGATTGTCTCGTCGGGCCAATCAGGAAAACACCTAGTTATTACGAAACCTACACGGACCGTGTCAACTTCAACCCAGAATAATTCCCGCTCAGGGGGATATTGGGCTTCTTCCAACACAGCCGTGCGGTAGAGTTCTAATTCATGTTGTGTCGCTGTCTGCCCAAATACAGACAATTCATGAGCATAGGCTTCATAGTGTCCAAAAAATATGTCTATATCACTCACTGATACGGGCTGTAGTTTTACTGTTTGCATTCGTCCTGAGCCTCACCCCACAGGTCAATCAGACTTTCAATCTTACGATTTCCAGTATCTAAATCTTGTGCACCATTCCGATCAATTAATACAGATGAAATACCAAGCGCGTTGGCACCTTGGACGTCATCTTCGAGCGAATCACCTACCATCAAAGACGATTCTGGGGTAGCTGCTAATGCTCGCATAGCGTGCAGAAACATTTCTTGATGCGGCTTACGAACCCCGACTCGTGCACTGGTGACCACCGCATCGAGATATGGCGATAGGCCGAGGCCATCCGTAATTTGAGAAAGATTCCAGTCATGATTGGACACTAGTGCAACTGATATATTTTCTGATTTAATTTGAATAAGGAACTCACGTACCTCGTCATAAATCGCGTACCGATTAGGCTCGGACTCCGCAACTGCTATCTTCATACTTGCCTCACGAATAATTTCCGTAACACCACCGTCTAGGTGTTCTACAATTGCGGCTCGTATTCGTTTCTCAGCTATGGAAGCCCTCAGTATTCGATAAGATTCTTCATCTTTGGACTCTTCTCTATGAGTCACACCTTCCGAAGTACGCCACTCTGCCCAGGCGTCTCCCAGCGGGGTTGCCTTAAGCCGAGATAACAAGTAGTCGGCATCGATCTCCAGTCCCGTACCAATGGCAATTTCACAATACATTTCCAAATGAGGAGTCTTCATAAAACCAATAGTCTTATCAAAATCAAGTAACAGAGTATTGATATGTCTGGCGATCAATTCAATTACACCCCTTTTGACAATGCCAATTCCCTAACAAAAGCCTGCACAGCTTCCGGTGACCCATTATCGAGATCTATTTCTTCAACCTCCAGTTGCAAGTGCCCAACACGAGTGCTCCGTGGGAGCATCGGAGGTAGGTTTCTGGTCTGAAAGGGATCACCCTTTTCAGCCACGAATAGTATCTTGTTGCCATGGTGTTGCACAGCGGTCAGGTGGGCTGAGCCCGCCAATATTCGCAGCTTGACTATCGAAAATAGTTCAAAAAGCTCTCTAGGAATAGGACCGTAACGGTCTGCAATCTCATCTTCAAGCTCCACGATGGATGTCAGTGTTGAGACCATAGAAATTCTCATATACAGTCCTAACCGGGCCTCTAAATCATCTACATAGGCCTCCGGAATTTCCCCGCTCCAGTTAACTTCTACCGTAATTCGTCTAAGTTTTTCCTGGCGGAGTCGTAGTTCCTGCAGTTCCATTGCACCGCCATCCAATTCATGCTTCAAACGCTCCACAGCCTCGGCGAGCATTTCCATGTAGAGATCTAGACCAACAGCTGCTATATGGCCACTCTGCTGACTCCCGAGCAGATTGCCGGCTCCTCTTAATTCAAGATCCCGTTGAGCCACCATCAAACCCGAACCTAGTTCAGAAGACTCAAAAATCGCGCTCAAACGTTGTTGCTGCAGATCATTCATCGAACCGTAATGAAATAGGTAGGCATAGGCCTGAAGGTGTGATCGTCCGACTCTTCCTCTTAGCTGATATAACTGTGATAAACCGAGAGACTGTGCTCTGTCTATCAAGATAGTGTTCACATTAGGGATATCTAGGCCAGACTCGATAATCGTCGTACTGACCAGGACATCTGCCTCACCGTCTACAAAATTACGCATCACTGATTCCAAGTGCCACTTCGGCATCTGACCATGCCCTACGAGAATTTTCGCCTGAGGGACAAGTCTCCGAAGCGACTCGGCAAATTCATCAATTGTCTTAACACGGTTATGCACCACGTATACTTGTCCTCCTCGGGCAAGCTCCCTTTCGATCGATGTTTTCACAACGTCTTCGTCCCATTCCAACACATATGTCTCTATTGCTTGCCTACCGGCCGGTGCAGATTCAACCCGAGACATGTCCCTTATCCCAGAGAGAGCCATGTGTAATGTCCGTGGGATAGGTGTTGCTGAAAGGGTCAGCACATCTACCTCAAATCTCATCTCTTTCAGGCGATCTTTGTGACCAACTCCAAAGCGCTGTTCTTCGTCAATGATGGCGAGTCCCAGATTCTTAAAGTCGAGCCCTGATCTCTCAGAGCTAACTGTAATTTCCGGTAACTGGTCTGACGCAGGCAAAGCTACACCGGTACCAGTTTTCAGCGCGGTTTTGGACTCACGATACTCCAAAACACGATGTGTACCGATAACGATATCTATCTCACCATCTGACACTTTACGAGCAACCGCAGCTGCATCCGCTCCTGTTCTGAAGCCAGACAGCATTTCAATTTTGATAGGGAAACCGGCCATTCGCTCTCGAAAAGAATTGTAGTGCTGCTGTGCTAGGACCGTAGTCGGGCATAAAATCACAACCTGGAATCCATCCATTACTGCCTTAAATGCAGCACGCATTGCGATCTCGGTTTTTCCAAATCCTACGTCACCACAGATTAGCCGATCCATTGGTCGAGCAGCTTCCATGTCACGCTTGACGGCTGCGATCGCTTCGATTTGATCTTCTGTTTCTTCATATGGGAAAGCTGACTCGAGTTCCCATTGCCATTCAGTATCAGAAGAGAATGCATGACCAGTCTTGAGCGCTCTAGCCGCATACAGACTCAAATATTCTCCTGCCACAGCTTGGACAGCATGACTGGCCTTAATCCGGGACCGATGCCACTCATTAGTTCCGAGCCGAGTCAAACGAGGTGGTCGATTGGTCGGGCCAACATATTTTGATAATCTCAAGGGCCTATCGGTGGGAAGAAACAACTTCCCATCCTCAGCAAATCGTATCTCGAGATAGTCTCTTGTTACGTTGTCCACATTCCTTTTGATAATCCCCACAAAGCGCGCGACGCCGTACTCTGCACTCACTACGTAATCACCAGCACTGATATCCGTAAGATTTGTGTACCTACTTCGACTCTGTTTCCCAGGTGTCACAGGTACGATCGAGACTCCTAGTATTTCGTTGTCGGTTTGCAAGGCTAGCTCGCCATCGCTAAGCTCTTTCGTCCAGCCCGAACCTCCAAATCCTTGAATTAGAGCGCATTCGCTCTTATTCAGTTCACTCGGTAGTCGTGACTGCACCTCCAGGTCAATTCCGATTTTTGACAATTCCTCGGAGAGTCGTTGCGCCTGAGATGTGAAGAGGATCACCCGGTCACCTCGAACAATTCTTCTACTGACGTTCTTTGCAACAGCCTCGAGGTTCCCATTGTATTTTTCGACCTGTCGGAAAGTAGTTTGGAGTTGGTCACGATCCGAGCCACTCA
>CAXGQC010000097.1:0-4389 GCA_964011795.1 uncultured bacterium
TCGTCCTCCCAGTAGAGTATTTCTCTGATTAAAAACTCTGTGATGGCACCTTCTTTGGTAGGGATATCTGGATCTTCTTCAAACTTGGCGTATAGCATTTTTGCCATAGAAGCATGTGACATAAGTGGTTCATTGTTTTCCTCGCGTATTACGACTTCGGTCTCAATTATTAAGTCGCATAGCTCAGACGGTATAAACCCGTTGAGGTCCTCAGAGGCCATTTCGGCGATCCAATCAGCCCCTTCTTGTAATGTCGTTTTATCAATACCTTCGTCCGCCATTGAATTGTCTCCAATTTTCGATGTTCAAGAAGTAATATTAGACTAACTTCGTTGTATTTTTGGATCGACCGTGGGAGAACCGAATGAGTAATGTCAAAATTTTGCGCTTGAGGCAGGAGGCTCATTTGCCCAGCAGAGGGTCAGCGGCAGCCACAGGTTTTGATTTGTATGCTTGCCTAGATGAGTCTGTTGTTCTCACTGGTCAACCGCAGTTGATTCCATGTGGAATAGCGATTGCTTCGCCTGAAGACATAGATACTCAAATCAGACCCCGCTCTGGGTTGACCCTTAAGGGAGTTGTCGCGGCTTTTGGGACCATCGATGCTGACTACCGAGGTGAATTATTTGTGACGATGTATGTCCTGCCTGGTTGTGATGAACATGTGGTGCATTCTGGCGATAGAATTGCGCAGCTTGTTTTTTCGACTTTGCCGAGAGTAGTTACGACAGAAGTATTTGCTCAATCTGATTTGAGCTCGACTGCCAGAGGCTCGGGTGGACATGGGAGTACCGGTGATCGATAGTGGCTCTTATTAGATTAGCTTAGGCAAGAAAAAAGCCTGTAGCTTTCACTACAGGCTTTTCCCTTTATTACACATCTGCCGTGCGGCGGGGGTACGTATTTGCGGCAGATGTAGTAACCAAATTTAAGAACGAGATTCATACGAACCTCAGTTAACTACTAAGTTTGTTCCTTCCCTCCATCTTTGATAAGAATCGTGTGATACAACAAGGCAGCTCCCACACCACCAATGATTGGTCCGACCCAATAGACCAAGTGATTTCCCCAAGTTCCACTAATCAGTGCAGGCCCCAATGCTCTTGCTGGATTCATGGCCGCACCTGTAAGGGCACCACCAGCCAGTATGTCCATTGTTATAGCGAGACCGATAGCCATTCCACCTAGGGCGGGTCCTCGTGAATCGACTGCAGTGCCGAATATTACCAACACTAGGAAAAAGGTCAGTATGGCCTCGATGGCCACGCCAGCGGCAAAAGAGATCTGTGAGTCAAGTTCTGGAGTACCTAATGAGGAAGTGATTTCGAGCAAGCTAGCTGGCAACAGTAAATTTATTGCTATCGCTCCGATTATTCCTCCAAGCAGCTGAGCCAAAATATAGGCAACTGCCGGAATGCTTTCAATTCTTTGTGTTACCCAAAATCCTATGGTGACAGCAGGATTAAAATGCCCACCTGATATATGTCCAAAAGCTGATGCCATTAGTGCTATAGCTAGACCGTGGGCTAACGCGATTGCGATGAGGTTGCCAGTGATGATGATCGACGCAACGCCAACAAATACGAGCGTAAAGGCACCGATGGATTCAGCTAGCAGGCGTGGCACGAGTGATGTTTGCGTCAATCGTCTTTCCTCTGAATATTCGTGTTCACAGTCGTTGTATGGAAGTATCTTGGTGAACGAGTAAAGTGTCAAGCTGCTTATGCAGTTGAACAGTTAAGATTGCATAATTGCTTAGATTTATTGAGTCACGATCTGCGACGTGTGAGAGTCGGATACTGAGCAAAGTAATATGCTCCGGCAGCGATTAAAAAAATGGCACTGAAGAATATGAATATCCCGTCATAGTGTTGATAGTGGTCGTACCAAATTCCAACTAATACTGGTCCAATTGCATTCATTCCTAATTGGATCGGTTGCATGGAGCCGCGGATTTTTCCGACATGAAGGCGGCCAAAATAATCAGCATGGATAACCTGCATGAAGGTCACATGGGAACCGAACGCTATACCATTCGTCACCGCATAGATTAGACCGGTAGTAATAGTGTCGCTGCGCCCGAGTAGTTGGATGGTGACCGACATCAAGAGTAGTGACACGATCATCGTTTTCCGCATCGTTATTCTTTGAGCGATGAACCCTCCCAGGATGGCCCCGACAGCGCCTGTGGCAGCCCACGTGAGCATCACCAAGCCGGTTTCTTTGGCGTTGAGGCCGTTCTCAACTAGGCATTGGATTTGATGGAAGTTGATCGCACCGCTCGTCATCATAGTGAGGCTTAGTGCGGCACCGACTAGCCAATAGGACCGCATCCTTAACGCCGCGCGGAGTGTGATCGCAAGTTGTTCTGCCAGGGTATCCGTTTGTGAACCAGTAGCTTCACTTGTGGGCCGCCTATCTAAGTTGGGCGACTCCCTATGTACTCCGTCAGGGAGTAGACCGATATCCTCGGGACGGCGCCTTGTGAAAATTACTGCGGGAAGAAAAGACAGACCTAAGAGCACACATAAAATAAGCCATGCCTGTTCCCATGATCCAGTAATGTCGATAGTCAGAAGTACGATAGGTGGTAGCGTTGCCATGCCGATACGTTGCCCGAGTCCGACGATACTAGCCGCAAAGGCTCGTTTCTGTATAAACCAGTTAGCGATGGTGACGTAGGAGCCCGGTTGCATTCCGGCCATGGCGAGTGCACGCCCAAGACCGTACAGGAGTACAAGCTGCCATAGGCTTGAAATGAAAGAAAGCCCTAGACACGCAAGCAACATTCCCACACCAGCGATGAAAATTATCCATCTTGCACCCCATTTATCAATAAGTGCTCCCGAGAGCGGTGAGACAATCCCACCGACGAGAGAGCCGAGAGCAATCGCTAATGGCACTTCTGCGCGGGACCAGCCAAACTCGATTTCAAGTGAACTCGTGAACGCTCCAAGTACAGGATTAAAAAATGTGACCGACGCGAACGATGTGCCAACAGCGGTTCCCAATATGATCCAGCCATAGTGGAATGGAGCAGACTGTTTTTCAGCAGCGGACATGTCTTGATGCTTCGAGGTTTGTCGTCTGAATCTTCATATAATGAGCCAGTGTATGTACATCCATCGGTGAGTGCACTGAAGAGGTCACAAAATTTTCCTCACGAATTGTCTGTTCGGGTTAGAATGCTTCTCAAAGCTCAAATAGGGGATGTGCTATGAAGAGGCGAGTGCAGAGTGCGTTTGGAGTCTTATGTGCCGCGGCGCTCGGGGCCGTTCTTGGTAAATTACTTAGAGAATCTTACTTGAAGCCCGGTACTGGTGAAAATGAGAATCCTTCCAGTACTGCGGCGAACCTAAGTATTCCTGACTTGGTACCTGGTCTAATCGCTGCAGGTAAGAACAGGGAAGCCCCTTGGGTGTGGTTTCATGTACCGACGTGGGCCGTGGCTTTCACGATCAATTTTTTATACGCCATGGCAGGGGGAGACTTGGATGAGGTTCGAAAGTCCGTGACTGGAATAGTGAAAAGGCAGACTGGAATCGATATTGAAGGCGTTCTGTCAGCAATGGAGTCGTTGAACGCTGAGAGTGACCTGTGGTAGTGAGTGCCACACAATTAGTGATAATATTCCCTTTGACTTCATTAATTTTACTTAGAGGAACGCTGTGACTGAAATTCTATTGTTGCTGACGGCCTATTTTCTTGGTTCGATTCCCACCTCATATCTAGTTGTACAAATATTTCATGGCAGAGATATTCGTCAAGTCGGCACCACTAATCCGGGCATGATGAATGTTTGGGACAATATAGGATTGTGGTCTGCCTTACTTGTAGGTATAGGCGACATTGGTAAAGGCTCTCTTGCGATTGGCCTAGGCATATGGCTTGGCGCAGATCCTTATCTTTTGGGTGCTGTGGCTCTCACGGTTGTCCTTGGACATGATTTTTCAGTATTTCTTAGATTCCATGGTGGAAATGGCACTGCACCCGCCGTAGGCGTTGTTATGGCCCTCCTTCCGATCTCCACGGTGTACGTATTATTAATAGTGGTTGCCGCATATTTCGCCACAAGGAAAAAGAGAGCATGCGGCATTTTGGGGATGGCTTTGGCACCAAGCCTCGGTTTTTTACTGGGTTATGATTTTTCATCGATCTTGATATCGCTAATGGTTCTATCCCTTGCTGTTATAAAAATCATTCGGTTTGAGGGTTTCACTGCTGACAGGATGCGGCAGCCTGTGGACCCAGTCCTTACTTCAGATAGTGAGAATGACTCGACTACAACGCAGTAACTGGAACTCCCATTTCTCTAATTTTGTGTAGGATGGTCTAGATGACCAATTCTGAATTTCATGACCGACTCGTGGGAGAGTTTTCTGAGCTTGC
>CAXGQC010000098.1:0-4291 GCA_964011795.1 uncultured bacterium
CCTTCAGCAGCAACGGAAGTAGAAAAACGTGCTGTCAGACAGGCAGCCTATGAATCAGGTGCCAGAGAGGCATTCACCATCGAAGAGCCGTTGGCAGCTGCTATCGGCTGTAATCTTCCCGTTACGGAGGCAGGTGGAACAATGTGCGTGGATATCGGTGGTGGAACGGCTGAGGCTGCGATCATTTCTTTAGGTGAAATGGTTGTCTCTTCATCAACAAATGCGGCTGGTGACGCAATGGATGAAGCAATAATTGCATACCTTAGAGAGCAGCATGGGCTTATTGTGGGTGTTCGAAGTGCTGAAACTCTAAAAATAAATGCAGGCTCCGCAATCCCACTTCCAGAAGAATTCACAGAGGAGGTTCGAGGACGAGAAATCGCTTCTGGACTGCCAAGAAGCATCCCAATATCGACAAGTGAACTGAGAGTAGCATTGTCACCGGTCGTTACCGATATTGTCTCAATGGTCCAAACAACCTTGCAACAGGCGCCGCCACAACTAATTGCGGATTTGATGATCCAAGGGATTGCACTTGTAGGTGGAGGAGCTCAGCTAAGAGGTTTAGATCAGCGCCTTTCGGCAGGGACAAAGTTCGATGTGTTCGTCGCGCAGGAACCGCTTCGAGCGGTTGCCCAAGGGTGTGCAATGGCTTTAGCAGAGGCGGACACACTAAAACTAATCTCGAGTCGAGATTCGTTGAGGAAACTTCCTGAATGAGATAAGTAGACGGGGCGCCTCATCGACAATGAGATTCACAAGTCCAACATGGTTCTCCAGCCTGATATTGGTAGCGATTGTGCTTGCAATCGCCAACTGGACCCCCATAGGAGGGCTCGTTCACGGCGTGGCAATGGAAACTTTTGCGCCTCTGGGAGGAAGTATCAGTCGGTTACACACCCCGACAAAAGATCCAGGAAACATGACCGCCGGAAATCTGACTGAGAGTCTAATAGCCGTCAGTAAGGAAAACATGGATCTCAGAAAAAGATTACAACTGCAGTCAATTGTTGCAGCCTCACCGGAAATAAATCGTCTAGTTGCAGCTCGGATTATTCTACGTGAGAGAATAAATTCAAAGGATGAAATAATTTTGGATGTGGGTTCAGATGCTGGAATAAGTATCGGCCAGCCAGTATTAAATTCAAACGGTACATTAATCGGCATAACAACAAACACTACGGAAACTCTGAGCCGAGTGAGATTGATTTCTGACGTTCACACCAACATTGCCGTAAGAACAGCTACCTCCGATGTAGAAGCACTACTCACTACTGATGGAGATACTTTTTACCTTGATTACGTACCCGCAGAATCAGATATATATTCAGGAGAATTAATACTGACAAGCGGTCTGGGCGGTACGCTCCCGCATGGGCTACCAATTGGGCTCGTTGATCAACTAGAACGTTCGGAGAATAGTCTTTTAGCTTCAGTTACGATGATCACAGAGAATACAGTCCAGCCATCCGATAACCTTTTTGTAGTGATAGACTTCGTACCGTGGTCACAGAACAGCAATCGACCGTAAAATTTATCGTTGCAGTCATAGGGCTCACAGCCTGTCTGACCTACCTGCATATAGTCCAATTTACCGTATTGGGGGGATTACTGGATGTCGGCATAACCCCAGTCTTACCAGTGGTCGTGCTGTCGTTTTGGGGATATAACAGAAAGCTGTCCGAGATATGGGTGCCGCTCTTACTGTCCTCAGTGTTTTGGGGGGTGATAAGTTCAGAATCTGTAAGCCAGATCTTAATTATCCAGGTTGCCGTTCCAGCCATGTGCATAATTATGCAGCCACAGGAACATTACCCGGCGAGAAGACCTATATATAGTTCGGTACTAACCGGATTAATCGCATTTTGCAGCGCAAGCTGGTTCCACTTGGCTCTAGGCTTGTCCAACTGGCAGTCCGGACTCTCGCTAATTGATCCGAGTTACTTATCAAGCGGAATGATAACAGCACTGCTCTCTACCACCCTCACCTGCCTGTATTATATGCTTAGGACGGGCGATTCCATCACTCCGATGCGCTATCGTTGAATCAATGGCATATCAGTTTCGCACCTTTCTAGTTATATTCGGGCTCTTTGTATTACTTGCCCTCACGAGTCTCTTGATAGTGCAAAAAACTCTTCTTACAAACTATGCGGCTGAATCGCAAGATATAACCTTAACTAGTGAAAACCAGCTAACTGAAGCTCTCCGGGGGAAAATATACGATCGCCACGGAGTAGAATTAGTTAGGAACGAAATAATATTTCAGCTGGAAATCATCCCTGGCTATATCCCTACTGTTCCAGCAGATACTGCAGCCTACTACCACAGACTTAGTGACCTCACTGACCTCCCATTGAATGACGTACGCTCTGCGCTGGAAACCAATATTGCTGAGGCAGATCCCTATCGGCCCGTGATTCTGCTACCCGACATCACCCTACAACATGCTATTGAAATTCGCAGCTTGATGGGCAACGAGCGATCCGTAATTGTACAGTCCAGGTATCGAAGGATTTACACCGTAATTGATGAAGGGTTATCACACGTAGTCGGATATGTGGGAAGACGAGATTCGGTTGAGGAATCAACATCTAGAGTTGAGTCCTCTCTCTCTAGATCTATCACTGGATTAAGTGGTACGGAGTTAGAGGCTGATTGGTTACTCCGTGGGCAACCGGGTGTACAAACGTATCTGCAGGATCTTGCCGGGCGCAAATATTCGATCAGAGAGACCACTCCTGCCGTCAGAGGCGAGGATGTGTTTCTCACTATCGATCTCGACTTACAAACACACGCAATGGATGCACTTAAGAAATATATTGATCTAGGCATCGCAGATGCTCGAGAAGATAGAGAGGGCCGTGGTGAATATCAAAAAGAAGGAGCTTTCGTTGTTTTGAACGTTAAAAACGGGGAAATACTTGCCATGGCAAGCCTGCCGGAATACGACCCTAATCTACTAGCCCGTGGTGAAAATTACGTAGCGATTGACGCCTTATTCACAGACCCCACAACGCCTCTGATTAGTAGAGCGGTTACGGGTCTTGAACCTCCTGGGTCCACTTTCAAACCTCTTGTAGCCCTCGCTGCTCTTGAAGAGGGATTCGCCACTGCTGATACGCAAATTTATAGCGCTGGAGAACTTCCTATTCCCAATACTTACGATTTGCAAGGACAACCGGTGATTTTCAAGGATTGGTTTCCACATGGCGAACTTAATATGAGCCGAGCTCTCATCAGGTCATCGGACATATATTTCTACGTGTTAGCTGGCGGGTGGCCACCGGCGAGTGAACCTTTGGGCGATGATGTACGAGCCCTAGGACCGGAACTGATCGAAGCTTGGGCCCGGAAATTTGGCTTCGGACGAACCTCAGGGCTCCAAGACAGAAACGAATCGCAAGGATTTGTGCCATCAGTTGAGTGGAAAGAAGAACAAATTGGAGAGAGTTGGACTCTCGGAGATACCTACCAATTCGGCATAGGCCAGGGCAATCTGTTGGCGACTCCACTTCAACTTGCCGTTTACACAGCCGCACTTGCCAATGGAGGAACAATCATAACTCCATCACTGATACTTGATGAGCAACGAGGAACTTCAGATATAAGCCTCGAACTTAATTCCACCAATCTCGAATTTATACAAACTGCTATGGTCAGAACAGCGGGCGACGCGGACGGGACCGCCAGAAAGGCAAAGCCCGACAATTATTCAATAGGCGCCAAAACAGGTACTGCTGAATTTGGTGTGGCCTACTCTGATGGAGGGTACGACGAACACGGATATGTGATTGCATTCGGGCCTGTACCTAATCCTGAAATAGCCATAGCTGTTTATATCAAGCACGGGAATGGCGCGTACCATGCGTCGCCCGTAGCGAGAGAAATTTTTGAGGCTTACTTTAGTGTTGCCGCGGAGCGCTAGTTGCTCAAAGGGGAAATAAGTGCTGATCATCCGAATATTCAAAACTATTGTACCCGATCCGATAATTTTTCTATCGGTATTCCTGATCACTGCTATCGGCGTCTTGACGATTCAAGGCGCAAGCGGGGAGCACTTTAGCAATTTTTCCCAAGTAACAAGAAATCAGATATTCTTTGTGGTGCTTGGATTCCTTGTGATGATCACAGTCAGCTACCTACCAGTCGATATATTAGAAGCCTTGACACCTCTGATTTACATAGCGGGAATTGCAATTTTATGCCTTGTACTCCTCCTTGGTGACGAATCATTCGGAGCACAAAGATGGCTGAGTCTCGGCCCAATTCGATTCCAACCAATGGAGAT
>CAXGQC010000099.1:0-4217 GCA_964011795.1 uncultured bacterium
GTCATTCTATTGACTGATGGTGAGAATAACGAAGGTCTTATTTCCCCTGTTGAAGCGGCTCAATTATCACGGTCTCTCGGAATAAGAATTTATGTGATAGCAGTAACCCTACCAAATCAAATATTTGACACTCGAGAACTGGAAATGATTTCTAACATAACTGACGGAGAATTCTTCGATGCATCTACCTCCGTCGAGCTTGCGGCGGCGTATCAATCGATTGCAGACCTTGAATTTTCGGAAATAGCAACCCGTGAATTTTTAAGCTCCAGATCTCATGCGCCTGCTCTTGCATTGGTGGCCTCGGTTTTTGTTGGAATGACGGCTGTATTAAGCGTCACTGTTTTTAGGAGAAATGTTTAGTCATGAGGGGAACATTTAATTGACTTTTCTAGAACCGGTTCGTCTACTGCTTATCATTCCTACCCTGATCTTATACGGCGGATTGCTGCTTATCCTCGTGTCGCGGAGCAATCGACGAATATCAAAGAACGATCATCGCACGCCACGGATAGCTATTATCAAGCTGTTTTTTCTCGCATTAGCCAGTCTTTGCCTTGTCCTAGCATTTGCCAAACCGACTTGGGGTATGTCAGAAGTGGATAAAATTGAAGGTGAGTCAAGGATAGTTGTGTTACTAGATGTCTCATACTCGATGTTAGCTAGCGACGGTGATATCCAACGAGCCGAGAGAGCATATTCAGGTGTGAACAGCCTTTTGACATTGATTCGCGATCATGAAGTAGCAATAATTATTTTCGCTGGTGAATCATTTGAGAGATCGCCCTTTACGACAGATATGAATGCGCTAAAACGGATTATGGCCAACGCTCAGGATGAATCATTTCTTGTCGTAGATGGCTCTGAGCCTGGCCCTGGCATAGGGGATGCACTTGATCTTTTAGATGAAGGGCAGAAGGGTGGAATGGATTATATTTTGTGGGTGACTGATGGTGATTTTCCCGCATTTGATTATGAAGCAATTCGAAGGAGCGCAATCAGCAAGAATGTAAGTATCCATGGATATTATGTAGGTAGCGAGTCTGACGGCATCATGCCTGATGGTCGCATATCGTTTGGTAATATCGATAGGCTGAGTGACTTGGCTCATGGGAGTAAGGGGCGCGTTTGGGATCAGCAAAACCTAGCTGGTCTGGCGGTCCTGCTACAAGAAAATAAGCTCCGAGCGGAGATGGAATCAGCGGAGAAGCAACCAACCGAGAGATATTTTATTTTCGTGTTGGTAGGTACGATCATGCTATTGGGTACAATGATTCTCGATCTTAGACTGACGTACGGTAATCGTGGACTAAGACTGTTAGTTTTGTTGCTGAGTTTTGCCATTCTGGGCTGCTCAAGCAACACAGCCTCTGGATATCTCGCGTCGGCAGAAGAACTGTTTTCAGACGGTGATCACGCTAAATCACTAGCACAATATCAGACCGCTCGCGAGGTTCTTTATGATGAGAATCAGGAAATACCGCCTGAATTACAATTCAACATAGCTAATAACCTTTATTTACTGGGAAGATTTGATGAATCGAGTTCGATTGCCCAGGCAATGTTAGTCTCAGATGCACCCAACGCTATTCTGCAGTCGAAATTTCATTATTTGCTGGGACTAAATCAGTTTGCGACAGGGGATCTGTCCGGAGCATGGGGCTCTTTTGCCGCCGTGATCCAATTCGATGAGGATAATATCGACGCGAAAATTAATCTGGAAGTTATTCATGGACTGCAACGAGTGGCCGAGGCACGGACTGGGTCCACCGAGCTGGATGATGTTAAAAAAACTAATGGATCTGAAATATCAGACGCACCTGAGCGAGAAGATAGTTCAGAGAAGACGAATATATCTCCTTCAAATGACCCAAATTCAGACTCTAGTGCTACAAATCCAATGGGTGCAGATATTCGTGCAGATGGTTATTTAGGTAACCCTATTCCTACACTTGCCATGCTTGATCAATACCTTAATGAAATCGGACCCTATCTGTCAGAACGTCGAGCTCAGGAAATACTCGAATTCCTTTTGATCGAAAAAGATAATTTGATGTTGAGAGAGCGAATAGTACCAGGGCGGGAGGTACTGCATTAATCCTAGCTGAGCTTTGCCTGGAGATAATGGATTTGCAGGCTGATGTCCGGTCCAACATCTTTACTGGCTATGGTGAGACTATCAACGGTATCTGATACCGAGCTACCGAAAGCCCCCACAAATGCGGTCAGGTTTTCATCTTCTTCACTATCGTAACCGTAAGGGATAACAACCGATGGATTGATCTCACGAACGGTTTTAACCATTATTTCTTGAGGTATTGCTTCCGCTAGTCCGATTGGGCAAAGGATGACATCGGCGTTGGTGAACAGCCCTTTACCTGTGGTAGGTAGAGCGTGTTTGAGACCACTTAAAATTCCTATCGATATGCCTTCCAATTTAATGAACCAAGAGGTACCATCGACCACGGCCTGAATCGGCTCTGAATCGGCATCTGTTTCAGCGGTGGATTCAGAAGTCTTATAGCCCTCAACTTGCACTCCAGAGATTTCGTATTCTCCCGGTCGATCAAAAACAATAGGTGTTTGACTACCTGCTGGAGCTACTTGATCATTCCCCGATGAAAGTGGATCACCAGATCTGGAGTTCAATATGAGGTGTGCTTTGGGTCGACTCATTGTCCCAAAAGTTTTTTTGTCCCAAGGATCGATAATTACGGTCGCTTCCCGTCCACGAATTCTTATGGAACTATGACCAATCCAACTAATTTCCACGTGACACCTCGTTTTTAGTCTTTTTCCATCATAGTCAAGAACTATATATCTAGTTCTGGTATTGTTGCTTCGTCAGGGATATTGAAGTTTTCTGGAATCTGTCTCATCGCTGTCGGATCACAAATCGCGATTGTGGCATTTTGACTTCTATGGATTGAATTTATCATTACGACGCGCAGAGCGTCCGATCGTATTCCATTTGGATTAGCGTCCAAGTCAATATCTTCATCTTCGGTCTCCAAATTTCTAGTACTAGGGATCATTTGCTTGTTCATCGCCTCGAGTGTGATTCCCATGCTCAGAGGGCCTGAGGCGGCACCTAGATCACCAAAATGTGATTTCAAAGCAGGTGTATACATGTGATGCCTCGCCGCACTGCCAAACACTCGGTGGATTGCCCTTGCTTCATGAGCGTCATCTAATAAACTCCCGTTCGCATCTAACATGACAGCATCAACTTCCGATTGGATTCTCCCTGAGGCAATCAATGCTCCCTGAATTGCTCTTCCGATATAGATCGGGTCTGTGTCAGGAGATCCCTCTTTACCAGGCGAGAAGGTGAGTGCGGATCCTTCAATTTCAGCTAGGATTTTGGCTCCTCGAGTCACAGCGACTTCGAGAGCTTCAAGCACAAATACTACGCTTCCTTCTGCCATAATGAAGCCGTCGCGGTCGTGTTCCAGAGGCCTGCTGGCAGATTCTGGGTTGTCGCTGTGCTTCGTCGAAAGTAACCCCATCGACTCATTGATCTCAAAATTTCTGCGATCTATGCGAGCGTCGGTTGCGCCTGCAATTGCAACGAAGGCCCTCTTCCGTTTGATTAGTTCTGTCGCTTCAACGATGGCCTCGATACCACTCAAATGATCGCTGCTTAAAGGTATTACCGGTCCAGAGACGCCCATCAACGCGGCAACCGAATGAGCTGAATGAACATCACTTTCGTCTGGAACCACAGATTCCGAATCACTAAAAGGGGTGTTCGAGGTAATGACGCAAGCCACTTGACCACTGTTTTCCGGTGTAATTACCAAGCCGGCACTTTGTACAGCGGACAGCGCGGCCGACACGCTGTACCTTTGTGGTCTATTAAGTTGATCATAGTATTCGGGCTTGAAGCGAGTATCTACTTGGTTCGATTCTGAAATTTCGCCTGCTACTCTACTTTTTAGGGTGCCAGTATCAAATCGGGTGATCGGCCCCAGGCCACTCACATTATTTTCTAACGCCTGCCAAATTTCACCCAATGATTTACCAAGGGGCGAAAGGATTCCAATTCCAGTCACAACAACCCTTGGATCGTCTTGGAGTTCATTTTGATTCTCTGTGACCATGGTTACAGTTTACGGGACTCGGCGATAATGTGTTTATCCCCATTCGGTTAGTACCGCACCCCAATTCAATCCACCACCGAAGGCTACAAACAGGACTAAATCTCCTGGTTTGAT